>JBAYFM010000003.1 GCA_041667185.1 Patescibacteria group bacterium
CATCTCTCCCTGACTCCGTCTCTCCCAAACTCCGTCTCTCCTCAATCCCGTCTCTTAAAAAAGAACCGACAACAAGCGTTGTCGGTCGGACTGGCGGCGCGTTGGCGACGGCTCAGGTCGGCGGCTCCAGGAGTTCCCGGATGACGCGACGCCGGAGCACGCGCCTTTTGATCACGTTGATCGGGACGGCGTAGGAACAGGGCGGCAGCTTTTCGTCGGCGTTGGTGCGGAGCGCGATCGCGACGACGCGGCCGTAGATGCCGAAGATCGGTCCGCCGCTCGAACCGGACTGGGACGGCATGCCGACAGTGATCTCATCGAGGCGATTCTCTTTGCCGAAAGACAGGAGATAGCCCGAGGCGATCGGGGTGTCGTCGCAGCCGACGCGGTAGAGCGGATCGTCCTTCTCGAGATCGTCGGAGTCGCCGAGCGCGGCGACCGGCAGATTCAGCGGCGGACGGCGCAGTTTGAGGACCGCGATGTCAGCCTTGTGATCGGCATAGACCAGGTCGCAGACGTGCCGCTTTCTGGCCACGACGAGCTTGCTGGTCTCGCGGTCGAGTCTCAGCCGGCGGACACGGATCTTCTTCGCGCCCCGCACGACGTGCCAGGCGGTGATCACGAGTCCGCTTTTCGAGATGACGACGCCGGCGCCGATCCAGTGTTTTTCGCTTCCGTTCACGTCGATCTCAACGGTTACGTCGACCGCTTTTTTGAACAGCGGCCACTGGGCTTTCGGTAGGCAGACGTCGGTCCCGTTTTTGCCGCAGATCTCCTCGTTGGCCGCGTTGATGATCAGCGGTCGGCCGTGGTTTTGACCGTCATCTTTGCGATCGTCGGTCATGGTGCGCCTCCGCGTGGTTGCGGTAAAAAGAGCCAGACGGCGATCAGGATGATCTCCCGCCTACTGGTTTCTTATAATATTTTCCGGATAAAAGCAAAACCGCCGGCTTTTGGGCTGGCGGCTGCATCGTTTGATCGGATCGGCGGCTAACGGCTGGGGCTGGGAGCCAGCTCCCGGCGTCCTTTGAGCGCGTCGCTCAGGGTGACCTCGTCGGCATAGCCGAGTTCGCTGCCGATGGGTAGCCCGCGCGCGAGCCGGGTCAGCTTGGCGCCGAGCGGCTGCAGCAGCCGCGACAGGTAGAGCATGGTCGTCTCGCCTTCGATCGTCGGATCGAAAGCCAGGATGATCTCGCGTGGCCGGGTCGCGCTGACGCGCCGCACCAGTTCGTTGACGGTGAGTTCGTTCGGCGTGATGCCGTCGGCCGGCGACAGCGTGCCGCCAAGGATGTGATAGCGGCCGCGGTAATCGCCGGTGTGGTCGATGGCCAGGAGATCCTGCTCGTTGGCCACGACGCAGATCAGTTCCTTGTCGCGGGCCGGATCGGAACAGATCGGGCAGGGGTCGGTCTCGGTGTAGTTACGGCAGATCGAGCAGGCCCGCAGGTTCCGGCCGATGCCGCTGATGGCCTGGGCCAGCCGTTCCCGTTCGTGCGCGTTGGATTTGAGCAGCGCGAAAGCGTAGCGTTCGGCCGTTTTGGGGCCGACGCCGGGCAGCTGCCCGAGCTCGCGCATCAGGTTCTCGATCGGTTGGGGAAATTTGGCCATCTGCAGTTTGCTATTAGCCATTGGCCATTGGACCGATCGGTCCAATGGCCAGCAGCTATTAGCTATCAGCCTAATCAGCTAGAAAGTCCGGGCATCTTGAAGTCGCCGGATTCTTTCATCTTGTCGATCATCTTGCGCTGGGCTTTTTTCAGGGCGTCGTTCAGGGCTTCTTTGATGGCGGTCTCCAGTTTATCCTTGCCGCCCGGCTGGAGCATCTCGTCGCCGATCGAGACCGAGGTCACGGACTGATTGCCGTCCATGCCAATCTTGACCTTGCCCCAGGCCGCCGATCCCTCGACGGCTTCGGAAGCGAGAGCAGTCTGCAGGGTCTTGGCCTTGTCGCGCAGATCCTTGAACTGTTTGAGTTTGCTGAACATAAGCTTGGGCCGGCACAGGGCGCCGGACCGGTAAAGTGATCAGAATTGGGGCATTTTTTCCGCGACTTTCGCGCTGGCCGGGGTTGCGGCCGGGGTCGGAGTCGCGATTTGCCGCTGGTCGAGATTGCGGAAGCTGACGCGGGCTTCGTCGAAGAACATCTTCACGACGCCGGTCGGGCCATTGCGGTGTTTGGCGACGTGGATCTCCGCGAGGTATTTCTCGTCGAGCGGCACGTCTTCGGCCTTGTAGTTGCGGTCGGCCGATTTGCGGTAGATGAAGAGCACGACGTCGGCATCCTGTTCGATGGAACCGGATTCGCGCAGGTGGGACAGTTTCGGGATGGCTGGTTTTTCGTTTTCCGTGGCGCGGGAGAGCTGGGAGAGCGCGAGCACCGGGACGTTCAGTTCGCGGGCGATGCCTTTGAGGGCGCGGGTGATCTCGGCGACTTCCTGAACGCGGTTATCGGATTTGCCGCCGCGCGATTCCATGAGCTGGATGTAGTCGATGACGATGAGTCCGAGGCCATGCTCGATCTGCAGGCGGCGCGCTTTGGTGCGGATCTCCATGATGTTCACGTTGGCCGTGTCGTCGATGTAGATCGGGGCTTCGGATAGGTTGCCAAGGGCGTGGCCGATGCGTTCGAAGTCGCCGCTCGAACCCTTGTCGTTCAGGTTGCCTGTGCGCATGCGCCAGAGATCGACGCCGGCTTCGGCGCAGATGAGGCGGTCGACGAGCTGATCCTTGGACATTTCGAGCGAGAAGATACCGACCGGGACCTTGTGCTTGGTCGCGGCCATACGAGCGATGTCGAGCGCCAAGCTGGTCTTGCCGACCGACGGGCGTGCGGCGAGGACGACGAGGTCGGAGCGCTGGAGGCCGCCGAGTTTGGCGTCGAGGTCGGTGAAGCCGGTCGGGACGCCGCGCAATTTGCCGCGCTCGCGGTGCAGTTCATCGATGCGTTCGAAAGCCGAATCCAGTGCGTCCTTGAGCGAGGTGAAGTTGGTCTTCAGGTATTTCTGTGAGACGCCGAAAAGTTTCTGTTCCGCTTTGTCGAGGACCGCGTCGATCTCGCCGTCCTCTTCGTGGCCGAGTCCGGTGATTTCCGTGGCGGCTTGCAGCAGGCGGCGCAGGGTCGCTTTCTTCTGGATGATGGCGGCGTAGTGGTGCAGATGGGCCGCGGTCGGGACGATGCTCGTGAGTTCGATCAGGTAGGCGCGGCCGCCGATCGCCTCGAGCTGGCCCTTGTCGTTCAGGCGATTGGAGAGCGACAGGATGTCGATCGGTTCGCGCTTGGCGAACAGGTCGAGGATGGCCTCGTAGATGTCGGCGTGCACCTGCCGATAAAAATCTTCCGGCCTGACCAGGTCGGCGATCTTGATGGCGGCGTCCTTGTCGATGAGGAGCGAACCCAGGAGCGATTGCTCGGCCTCCAGGTTCTGCGGCGGGATTTTTTCAGCCATAGGTATCGTTTAACAAGGTCAACTTTACTCGATGAGGCCCGAAGAGGCAATGCTGAAAAGAGGTCTGGCTGGGGTCAAACTGGTGATAAAAATGTGGACAGGTGGGGAAAGGAGTGCGGAAATGAAGGAGTGATGGAGTTATAAGGTCGTTCTCCCGCACTCCCGCACTCCCGCACTCCCGCACTCCCGCACTCCTGCACTCTCTTATAAAAAAACCGCCTTATCCCTGAGGATCAAGCGGCGAGGGCGTTCAGCGGAGATAAGACTCCAGGAACGCACAGACGTGTTCGTTCGTGAGGAAATCCAGGTGGTCGTGCGCGCAAAGAGCGTGTTCGGCGCCCGGAAATAACGCATGTTTCGCCGGGCAGGTCCAATCCTTGGTGCCGCCCACGGAAACGTAGCGCGGACCGGCGGGTAGTCCCGCGGCTGTGACTTCGGTCAGGATCTCGCTGCCCGGAAGCAGTTGGATCGCCATGTTGGCGAAATAGCCGGTGAGCAGGAAGCCGAGCGGGGTGATTGTGCCAAGGTATGGCGTGCTGTAGGTGACGAAGGTCCGGATCTTGGCCGCGAGGTCGGAGCGCTGCAAGACACGAAGCGCGGCGATTCCACCCATGCTATAGGCTAGGATGTCGACCTTGTCGTTACCGGTCCGTTCCAGGACTTCGCGCAGCGTTTTTTCGGTCAGATCCGACCGTCGTCGGATATCGCGCATGCTGCGGAAGCTGTGTGGGACGATCCAGACTTCGCGGCCGCGCTGACGGAAAAAACGTTCGGCTTTTCCGAGCGGCATCGGGATCGGGAGAGGAAAGAATCCGCCGACGATTACGAGCGGCGGAAGAATTTCGGATCGGACCGATGTGTCGGTCATGGCTAACCTCCAGGATCATCGAGTTTTGTCCAAAGAACTGCCTGACATCATTTCAATACCGTCTGGTCCGATTGTCAACGTCTCGGTCGGCGGTTCATGGTATAATCATCCGGTTATGACCAAAGAAACGAAGGACCACTGGCTGGCGGCGGCGTCGCTCACCGGCACGATCATCGGCGTCGGCATCTTCGGCGTGCCTTACGCCGTGAGCGTGGTCGGCGTCCTGCCGGCGCTGGCGTTTTTTGTCGTGCTCGGCGGCATCCAGCTCTTGCAGCATCTGTATCTCGCCGAGGTCGCCATGATCTGCCCGGACAAGCTGCGTTTTCCCGGACTCCTCGGCCGGTACGTCGGGCCGCGGGCCCGGGCTGTCGGCGGCGTGGCTAACATCTGCGGCCTGTGGGTCGGCATGGTCGCCTACGTCATCGTCGGCGGCGAGTTCCTGAGCGTGCTCCTGAAGCCGTTTCTGGGCGGCGAGACCTTTCAGTATCAGGTCGTCTGGGGCGTGCTCGGCGCGGCGGCGGTCTACTTCAGCCTCAAGGCGATCTCCCGGCTCGGCCTGCTCACCATCTCGGCGCTGATCTTCGCGTTCATCCTGATCTTCCTGCGGGCGATCCCGGCGGTCCGCGCGGCGAATTTCGCGCTGGTGGACATCAAGGACCTGTTCCTGCCGTACGGCATTTTCCTGTTCTCGCTCAGCGGTTATCCCGCGATCCTCGAGATGGAAGATGTGCTTGAAGGCCGGCACAAGAATTATCGCTCGGCCGTCGTCATCGGGACGCTCGTCGGCGCGGCGCTCACCATTGCGTTCGGCCTCGTGGTCTACGGCGTCACAGGCGCGGCCACCACAGAGGACGCTGTGTCAGGGCTCAAAGCCGTGCTCGGCGGCAATATCGCCACGCTCGCGGCGCTTCTCGGGTTCCTGGCCATCGTCAATTGTTTCCTGGACATCGGCGTCAATCTGCGCCACACGTTCCAGTATGATTATAAGATGCCGCGTCTCGCCGCCTGGGCGTTAACGGTCGGCGTGCCGTTCGCGATCTTCCTGTCCGGGAGCAAGAGCTTCACGGCGCTGGTCAGTTTCAGCGGCGCGGTCTTCGGCGGCGTCACGGCCATCCTGCTCGCAATCCTGTATATCGCCGTGACCAAACACCATCTGTCGTCGGACCGGCCGCCATTGCGTGTGCCCCTCTGGATCGCTTACGCCTCGATTATCCTTCTGGCCGCCGGCGCGGCGATCACCATCGCGCACGACGCGGCCGGCTTGCTGCGAGGTTGAATCGTTGCTTCATCATTGATCGAAAAACCGCCCTTCCGGGGGCGGTTTTGTTGATGGGAATCATCCGGGAATCCGGAATCAGCGTCTTTTGATCGCCAGCTCGACGGTGTTCCGGACGAGCATCGCGACCGTGACCGGGCCGACGCCGCCCGGGACGGGCGTGAGCCAGCCCGCGGCTTCGCGCGCGGAAACAGCTTCGACGTCGCCTGTGAGTCTGCCGTCGACGCGATTCGTGCCGACGTCAATGATGATCGCTCCGGGTTTGATCAGCGCGCCGGTCAGGAAGTTCGCGCGCCCGACGGCGATGATCACGAAATCAGCCTCGCGGCAGTGTTCAGCCAGCTTGGGGTCGTCGGGATGGAGGTATGAAGGTCTGGCGCCGGCGTCGCTCAGAGTGCGGGTCAGCGGGCGGAAAAAGATCCGGCTGTTGGCGATGACGAGAGCGTTCAGTCCGGCGAGGTCCGCGCCGGTCGATCTCGCGAGCTCGATGATCCCGGCGGCGAGTCCTGGCGTCAGGCGCGGCCGGCCGGCGTCGAGCAGCTCCAGGTTGGCGGGATGGAAGCCGTCGGCGTCTTTGGCCGGGTCGATGGCGCCGATGATCGCGTCCGCGTCGAGTCCGGCGGGCAGCGGCAGCTGGACGATAATGCCGTCGATGCCGGGATCGGCATTCAGGGACCTGACCGCCGCGAGGACCTCGTCTTGTCCGGCTGCGGCCGGCAGCAGCACTCGGCGGAAGTCGATCCCGAGTTTCGCGCACGCCTTTTCTTTCAGCGAGACGTAAAGATGCGAGGCCGGATCGTCGCCGACGAGGACCGCGGCGAGGCCGGGCCGGAATTTCAGACCCGCCAGCAGTTCAGCCGTCTCTCGGTCGAGTTTTCGCGCCACGGCTTTGCCGTCGATCATTTCGGCCGGCATATCAGTCCAGGATCAGTTCGCCGTAGATCGGGTGGGCGGCGGCGAGTTCGCGGACGCGCTTGGCGGCCGTTTCTTTGGCGAAACCGTCCTCGGGCGACTTCAGCACCCGGCCGATGAGTTTGGCCACTTCGGCGAGCTCTTCCGAGCCGAAACCGCGCGTCGTGAGGGCCGGCGTGCCGATGCGGAGACCGGACGGGTCGAGCGGCTTGCGGGTATCGAAGGGGATCAGGTTCTTGTTCGTGTAGATGCCGACGGCATCCAGCGCGGCTTCGGCGGCTTGGCCGCCCAGGCCCAGAGGCGAGAGGTCGACGAGCACCAGATGATTGTCCGTGCCGCCGCTCACGATCCGCAGTCCTTCGGCGGCGAGTCCGGCGGCGAGCGTTTTAGCGTTCGCCAGGACCTGTTTTTGATAATCAACGAAAGACGGCTCCAGCGCTTCCTTGAACGCCACGGCCTTGGCCGCGACCGCGTGGTCGAGCGGGCCGCCCTGGATCCCCGGGAAGACCGCGGAGTCGACGCGCCGGGCCAGATCTTTTTTGTCGTCCGGCCGCAGGCGATCCTCGCGCCGGCACAGGATCATCGCGCCGCGCGGTCCGCGCAGCGTCTTGTGCGTGGTCGTCGTGACGACGTCGGCGAAGGGGACGGGATCAGGATGGACGTGCGCGGCCACGAGGCCGGCGAAATGCGCCATGTCGACCATCAGGTAAGCGCCGACCTCGTCGGCGATGGCGCGGAATGCTTCGAAATCAAGATGCCGCGGATAGGCGGTGAAACCAGCGACGATGATCTTCGGTTTTTCGCGCTTGGCGATGGCGCGGACCTCGTCCATGTCGATCCGTTCCGTGTCGCGCCGGACGCCATAGGACGCGATCTTGTAGAAACGGCCGGAGAAATTGACCTTGCTGCCGTGCGTCAGGTGGCCGCCGTGCGCGAGATCGAGCGCCAGCACGGTGTCGCCGAGTTCGGCGAGCGCGAAGTAGGCGGCCAGATTCGCCTGCGAACCGGCGTGCGGCTGGACATTGGCGTGCTCGGCGCCGAAAAGCTGCCGGGCGCGCTCGATGGCCAGGTTCTCGATCACGTCGATATGCTGGTTGCCGCCGTAGTAGCGCTTGCCCGGATAGCCCTCGGAATATTTGTTGGTGAGCGGCGTGCCGAGCGCCTCGAGGACCGGCAGCGAGACGATATTCTCGGAGGCGATCATTTCCAGGCCTTCGCGCTGGCGGCGGATCTCGCCCGCGACGGCCGCGGCGACCTCCGGATCAGCAGCGTTCAGATTTTCGAGATATTTGGGCATAGAGGTTGCTGGCATCATCGCATAAATGGCGCGGTTTGAACAGGCTCGGCGGCGTCATGGCGAACCGTATAAGACAGCTTGCTTTGCGGGGCCGGCGGCGCGCGCAATAAAAAAACCGCGATCGCCAGGATCGCGGCCTCGTCGTTACCTCTCTTCGAGGCGATGCGAGCAAAGTTCTATCCATTTTTCGGTTGGACTGCGGTCGGCGAAGACGAAACAGGGGACATTGTCCGCAATGCCCTGACATTGCTCTAATCTGAGGGCGCGGCCGCTGCGGTTGATGATGGCGAATTTCAGCTCGCCAGCGGCGATGCAGGATCTGATGAGATCGTTGATCTCATAGTTGGCGACGCTACGCGGCTCAAGATCGATCTTCTCTATCCTTGGCAGATCCACGGGGTTGGCGAAGACATAGATCTGGAGCCGGCCATTGTCGGTTCCGAGGCAAAGATACAGCTTGTCCTCCGTGTGGTTTTCGAAAACGAGTTTCGTGACCGGGTTTTTCGACATGGATGATCTCTCCTCGTCTGAAAAATGTTTCAAAGGACGATCAGGATATCTGCTTGTTACTTAACATCTCAGTCTGGTCCTGTCAATCCGGCCGGCCTCGCCGGCGCAATAAAAAACCGCGGACTCAAGGGCCGCGGTCGCGTGGTCGGTCGGTTCAGTCGTCCAGCGGGTCGTCGGGCGAGCAGAACGTGAGGATCTGTCCGTCCGGCATCTTGAAGCGTCCGGGTGTGAAGCAGATCGTCTGGCCATGGTTGATGACCTCGAAGCTCAGCTTGTTGTTCGTGATGCAGGACCTGATGCGGTCGTCGATCACGTAGCTCGTGATGTGCCGCGGTTTGAACTCCCGGGCGCCGGGGGTCGGATCGTGGTAGACGTTGATCTCCAGCGTGCCGGATTTGGCTTTGATCGAAAGGTACAAAGTGTCCATCGTGCGGTTCTCGAAGTAGACTCGGGTGTGTTCGCCGCTCATGAGCGACTCCTTTTCGCGGTTGCGGTAAGAAAAAGAACGATCCCAAGGACCGGCCGCAATTTATCATTTCAGGAAAATTCCGGCAACTGCGCCGGCTGGGTCAGGGCGCGCGGCGGCCAGAAACAGACGCGCGGCGCGGTTGAAACATCGTCATTTATCGGCGCAGACTTTCAGGCCAGTCTTTTCAGCATGTAAGTGCCTTGCCGCCGATAGCCGAGCTTGCGGTAGTAGCCGCGGACGCCGACGCCGGAGATGACCGCCAGTTTCTTGTAACCGGCTTTTTTCGCGAGTCGTTCCGCTTCGGCCATGAGGCGCCGGCCGAGGCCTTTGTGCTGCGAGGCTCGCGGATCGTGTGCAGCGATCGGTACCAGATGGCCATAGGTGTGAAGTTCGCGAAGAAAAGCGGCGCCGCGGATCTCCGGCAGCAGTCCGTACAATTTTTTGCGATCAACTCCGTCTCTCCCTGACTCCGTCTCTCCCTGACTCCGTCTCTCCCTGACTCCGTCTCTCCCTGGCAACCTCAACCGGCAGAAAGCGAAGACCCCGCGCCGGCTCCGGTCTTCGAAACTCAGGAAATGCTCGAGGCCGCCCGAGGCTTCGTATTTCAGGTCGAACAGTTTCGGCGCGGCGGCGAGGAGCGCCGGGCGGTCTTTCGCGGCGTGGCCGATCTCGCGGCAGCGGAGGCAGCGGCAGCGCAGACCGCGCTCGGCCATGATCCGAGCGATGTCCTGGCGGAGGTTGGTCACGGGGTTGCCGGCTTTGATGGAAGTGGAAGGGATGTCGCGGATGAGCCGCGAGATGCGGCAGTAGGGCGGCACGCCGGTCTTGAATTCGATCAGCAGCTCCAGGAGTTTGCGGTCGGAGTAGGGGACGTAAGCGCCGCGCTTCCATTCCTGGTACAGCGCCGCTGATTCCAGCACCACGCAGGGATAGACCTTGATCATGTCCGGCCGGTAGCCGGGGTCGCTGAAGATCGTCCGCAGGTCGCGTAGATCCGAGGCCGGGGTCGCGCCGGGGAGCTGCGGCATCAGGTGGAAGTCGGTCTTGTAGCCGGCGTCCTTGAGGAGCCGTGTGGCCCGGATGACGGCGGCGGCGTCGTGGCCGCGCTGGACGCGGAGCAGCAGCCGGTCGTTGACGCTCTGCACGCCGAGTTCGACGCGGGTGCAGCCGAGCTCGCGCAGCCGGACGATCTCGGTCGGCGTGATCCGGTCCGGACGCGTTTCGAGCGTGAGTCCGATGACGCGATGGGTGGCGGTCTCGTTGATCACCTGCGCGGCGGCGAGCGTCCGCGGCGAGCGCCGGACGGTCCCGCCGAAATTATTGCAGGCGTCGAAACATCTCTTGATGAACCATTGCTGGTACTGCCAAGGATACGCCGACCAGGTGCCGCCTTTGACGATGAGTTCGATCTTGTCGGACGGGTGGCCGTTACCCTGGAGCGCCCGCAGTCGGCGCGACACTTGCCGCCAGGGATCGAAACCGGCGTCGACCGCGCGCATGGCGGCCGGTTCGTTGGCCAGGTAGCTTTTCGGCATATTCCGCTCGGTCGGGCAGTACAGGCAGCGGCCCGGGCAGGGATAGGGTTTGGTTAGGACGGTGATGATCGCGACGCCGGAGAGCGAGCGGACGTCGCGGCGGCGGAGGAGGCGATCGAGGCCGGCGTTCGCGGCGGCGGGGTCGGCCGCGATGATGGTCTCATAGGCTTGACGGAGTTCGGTCGTGGTCGGCAAACCGCGCCCGGAACCGCGGGTCAGCTCCCGTTTCAACGCCGAAAGAGCGTCCTTGTCTTGGACGCCGCGCGCCAGAGATGTTTTAATTATGGCTAGTGCCAATTCCGAGACTTTTTTCATGCGCGAAGAAACAGCCAAAAAAATAATGGATTCGGTCCGCAGCGGCTACGATACCATTGCCGGGGAGTTTGCGGCTAGTCGCAGCGATCTGCAGTGGCTGGAACTCGATGATTTCCGCCGGCGGGTGAAGAGCGGCGACCGCATCCTTGATCTCGGCTGCGGTAGCGGCCGCGTCTTCAAGCTGTTCGCCGGCGCAGCCATCGAATATGAAGGGTTGGACGTTTCTCCGGAACTCGTGGCGATCGCCCGGCGCGAGAATCAGGATCTGCTCGCGACCTTCCGCGTCGGTTCGATGCTCGCGCTGCCGTATGACGACGCGTCTTTCGATGTCGTGCTCATGATCGCTGCGCTGCATCATGTTCCCTCGCGGCGTTTCCGTCTGCAGGCCGTGCGCGAAGCAGCGCGCGTTCTTCGGCCCGGCGGGCTGCTGCTCCTGACCAACTGGGACCTGTGGAGCCACCCCAAGCGCTGGCGCTGGCTCGGGCGCAACCTGTGGCGGAAAGCGACCGGCCGCTCGGATCTCGACTGGAACGACGTGCTCGTGCCCTGGGTCCGCGGCGTCGCGGAAACGGTCTGGCGTTATTATCATCTTTTCACCCTGGCCGAACTGCGCCGGCTCTGCCGCGCCGCTGGTCTCGAGGTCGAGGAGAACGTCCGGGTCGGCGAGCGCCGGCGCGGCGGCGCCGCGAATCTGAAGACCGTCTGCCGCAAACCGCTCGGCTGAACCGGTCCGGCCGGTCCCTGATTTGACAGGACCGGTCTTTTGTTGCTCCATAGATCATTTTGTCGCTTTTTTCTTTTGCTTTAACCGTGGTAAACTGAGCTCCATATGTCGTTATTCGAGGGCGTCAAAAAGGTCCACATGGTCGGCGCGGGCGGCATCGGCGTTTCCGCCGCGGCCAAGCTTTTGGCGCACGAGGGCAAGATTGTCACTGGATCCGATCTCGGGCGCAACGAGGCCGTCGGCGAACTCGAAGCGGCCGGCATCCGCGTGAGCCTCGGCCACGCGGCGGAGAATCTGCCGGCTGACGCCGACCTGCTCGTCTATTCGTCCGCCGTCTCGGCGGCCAATCCTGAACGGGCCGAAGCCGCGCGCCGGGGCATCCGCCAATTGAGTTACTTCGAATTCCTCGGCGAGTATTCGCGGACCAAATGGACGATCGCGGTCTCGGGCACGAATGGCAAGAGCACGACCACGGCCATTCTGGGACTCATCCTCGAAGCCGCGGGCCTCGATCCGACGGTCATCGTCGGCTCCAAGGTCCGGTCGTTTCCCGATCAGAACCTGCGCCTGGGCCGCGGGAAATATTTCGTCGTCGAAGCCTGCGAACATCAGGCGCACATGCTGGAGCTCGTGCCGCGGATGATCGTGCTCACCAATATCGAGGAGGATCATCTGGATTATTATCGCGACCTCGAACATATCCGCGCCACTTTCCAGAAGTACGTCGGGTCGCTGCCGACTGACGGCGCGCTGATCCTGAACGCCGATGATCCGGTGAGCTGCGACGGCCTTCAGCCGCCGGTCGCGCCGCGGACCTATGGTTTCGCCGGCGCGGCGGATTATCGCGCCGCGGACACGCGTGTCGGCGGCGGCCGCCAGAGCTTCGTGGTCTCCGGTCCCGGCGGCGGGCTCGGACGCTTCGAATTGCCGTTGCCCGGCAGCTTCAACATCATGAACGCGCTCGCAGCCATCGCTGCCGCCAGCGAACTCGGCGTTCCGGACGAGATCATCAGGCGGTCGCTCGCGGGCTTCCCCGGACTCTGGCGCCGTTTCGAAAAAGCGGGGGAGCGCGGCGGCGCGCCGATCTATTCCGATTACGGCCATCATCCGACCGCGGTCGCCGGCACCGTTCAGGCCGCGCATGAATTCCATTCGGATCGCCGCGTCGTGCTTTGTTTCCAGCCGCATCAGCACAGCCGCACGAAAAAACTTTTTGAAGAATTCGTCGCTTCCTTCGATGGCGCCGACGTCCTGGTGCTCGCCGAGATCTTCGACGTGGCCGGCCGGGAAGAGTCTGCGGACAGTGATGTCAGTTCCGCCAAGCTCGTCGAAGCCGTGCTCCGGCGCGACGCCGTGAACGGCCGCGTGCGGCCGGTCTTCCATGCCGCGGATCCGGCGGCGGCCAAGCGGATCCTCATTGAACTTCTGCGCCCAGCGGACGTCTGTCTCGTGATGGGCGCCGGCGATATCTACAAGATCGCCGCGGAACTCGCTGATCCTCGCTTATGATCGAACAGCTCCGGCAAAAGATCTCGCCACTGGTCCGCGCGGGCGTGCCGCTCGCGCCATTCACTACTTTCCGGATCGGCGGTCCGGCGGAATATTATTTCGAAGCGCAGCGCGCCGACGACGCAATCCTGGCTGTCCGAACCTGTCGGGAACTGCGCCTTCCTTATTATGTCCTCGGAGGCGGCTCCAATCTGCTCGTGAGCGATGAGGGCATCAAAGGCCTGGTCATCCGTCTCGTGAATCGCGGCCTCGTCATCGAGGGTGACAAGGTTGCTGTGGAAGCCGGGACGCCGGCCGGTTTCGTCGCCGTGAAGACCGCCGCGGCCGGACTCGTTGGTTTCGAATGGGCGGTCGGTCTGCCGGGAACGATCGGCGGCGCGATCCGCGGCAACGCGGGAATGTTCGGCGGCGAGATGAAGGATTCCGTCGAAGCAGTGCGCGTTCTTCTGGCCGACGGCCAGGACCGGATCATGACCAAGGCCGAGTGCGGGTTCGCTTATCGCGAGAGCATCTTCAAGACTCTGTCGGGCGCGACGATCCTGTCTGCAATCCTGGCGCTGCAGCCCGGCGCTGATCCGGCCGCGGCCCAGGCGAAGATGCGCCAGTATCTGGCCGACAAGGCGGCCAAACAACCGCTCGACAAATACAGCGCCGGCTGTGCGTTCAAGAACTGGAAGCCGCGGGATCCCGAGACTGAACTGCCGATCATCCGCAAGACGCTCGATCTCAACAAGGACGAGTCGATCCCTTTCACCAAAGACGGCGGCATCCCCGCTGGCTGGATCATTGACCGCGCCCAGCTCAAGGGCTTGAAAGTCGGCCATGCCGCGGTCTCGGAAAAACACGCCAACTTCATCGTGAGCGACGGCCAGGCGAACGCTTCCGAGATCATCGCGCTCACGTCCGCTATTAAAATGAAGATCCGCGATCTGACCGAGGGCGTGATCGAACTTTTGGATGAGATCGAATACGCGGGGTTTTAGGGAGTTGGGGAGTCAGGGAGAGACGGAGTCAGGAAGTGGCGAAGAGACGGAGCTTGGTAGTCATGACTGTTCCTTGACTCCGCCACGTCGCTCGCGAACGACATGGCTCCGCATCTTCGTCTCTCCCTGACTCCGTCTCTCCCGCACTCCTACACTTCAGCACTCCTGCACTCCCGCACTCTCCCATTCCCCCAACCCCCTCTGGTCCTTTCCCGCCGTATCCGGTAATATGGTTGGGCTTAATACTTCGAAAATTCATCAATAAACACTGACCGAAAATCATTATGCAGGTCGATATCAAAGCCACGGGGATGGAGCTCACAGATGCTCTTCGCGCTTTCGTCCAGGAGAAAATTGACATGCTTGACGCCAAGACCGTCCGTTTCGGCGACGTCGTCCGCGCCGAGGTCGAGGTCGGCCGGACCACTGCTCATCACAAGAACGGCGAGGTCTATCGCGCCGAGATCCACGTCCGCCTGCCGGGCAAGGTCGTTTACGTCGAGTCGTCCGATGAGGATCTCTACGTCGCCATCAATCAGGCCCGCAAAGAAGCGGAACGCGAGATCATCGAATACAAGGATATCCACGACAGCCAGAAGAAAGGCCGCTGAAACTAAATCCGGCGCACATCTATCCGCATGTCCTTGCTGACCAAGATCTTCGGCGACCCCAACGAGCGTGTTCTGCGTTCTTACGCCCCGATCATCGATAAGATCAACGCGCTTGAGGCCGAATATTCTCAGTTGTCTCCGGACCGGCTCCGGGAGGCGAGTTTGGCGTTGCGCGCGCGGCTTGCCGCCGGCGAGAGCACCGATCAGATCCTGCCCGAGGCTTTCGCGCTCTGCCGCGAGGGGGCCAAGCGCACGCTCGGCCAGCGCCATTTCGACGTCCAGCTCATCGGCGGCATCGTCCTGCACCGCGGCCAGATCGCCGAGATGCGCACCGGCGAAGGCAAGACGCTCACTTCGACCTTGCCGATCTACCTGAATGCGCTCACCGGTCTCGGCACGCACGTCGTCACGGTCAATGATTATCTCGCCCGCCGCGACGCGGTCTGGATGGGGCAGATCTACGACTTTTTGGGACTGACCGTCGGCTGCATCAATCATGATTCCGCTTTCATCTACGATCCGACCTGGAAAGCGCCGCCCAAGGAGACGGAACTCACCGGCGCCGACCTTGAAGCCGCGGCCGCCAAGGAACAAGAGGGCGCGACCGACAAGAAGCGCGACGAGACCGGCTCGTTCCTCGTGCAGATGGATTACATGCGGCCGGTGCCGCGTCGCGAGGCTTACCAGGCCGACATCACCTACGGCACCAACAACGAGTACGGTTTTGATTTCTTGCGCGACAATATGGTCATGCGGCCGGAGTCCCGCGTCCAGCGCGACCTGAATTTCGCCATCATCGACGAGGTCGATTCCATCCTGATCGACGAAGCGCGCACGCCGCTCATCATCTCCGCCCCGGCCGAAGAGGCCGCGGAGATCTATTACCGTTTCGCCGAGCTTGTGAAGCGGCTCCAGGCCAACGAGGACTATAACGTTGACGAGAAGATGCGCGCGGCGACGCTCACCGAAGCCGGCATCTCCAAGCTGGAGAAATGGCTGAACGTGGAGAATATCTACGAAGCCGGCGGCGTCTCGACGGTCCACCACATCGAGTCCGCGCTCAAGGCCGAGACGCTCTATAAGCTCGACCGCGATTACGTCGTCAAGGACGGCGAGGTCATCATCGTTGATGAGTTCACTGGGCGGCTGATGTACGGCCGGCGCTATTCCGAGGGTCTGCACCAGGCCATCGAGGCCAAGGAAGGCGCGAACATCCAGCGCGAGAGCCAGACCTTGGCCACTGTTACGTTCCAGAATCTTTTCCGCATGTACAAGAAGCTCGCGGGAATGACCGGCACGGCCGCGACGGAAGCCGAAGAGTTCTCCAAGATCTACAACCTCGACGTCGTCGTGGTGCCGCCGAACCGGGAGTCGCGCCGCGCCGACCTGCCGGATCGCGTCTATAAGAATGAGACCGGCAAGTTCACGGCCGTGGTCCGCGAGATCAAGGAGCGCCACGAGAAAGGCCAGCCGGTGCTTGTGGGCACCATTTCCATCGAGAAGAACGAGATCCTGGGCGAGTTCCTGCGCAGCGAGGGCATCCCGCACGAACTCCTGAACGCCAAGAACCACGAACGCGAGGCGCAGATCATCGCGCAAGCCGGCCGCGCCGGCGCCGTGACGGTCGCCACCAACATGGCCGGCCGCGGCGTGGACATCATCCTCGGCGGCAATCCGCCGGACCCGACCGCGGCCGCGAAGATCCGCGACCTCGGCGGCCTCATGGTCCTCGGCACCGAACGCCACGAATCCCGGCGCATCGACAACCAGCTGCGCGGCCGCTGCGGCCGCCAGGGCGACCCCGGCGCCACCCAGTTCTTCGTGTCCATGGAGGACGATCTCATGCGCATCTTCGGTTCCGATCGGATGAAAGGCCTCATGGAACGCATGGGCATTCCCGAAGACATGCCGATCGAGAACAAGATGGTCTCGAACTCCATCGCCGCCGCCCAGCGCAAGGTCGAGGGCCACCACTTCGACATGCGCAAGCATCTCATCGAATACGACGACGTCCTGAACAAGCACCGCGAGGTCATCTACCGCAAGCGCCGCGAGATCATGGATACGCCGCCCGCCGACACCGCCGCCATCCGCGCCCGGGCGCTTGCCCTGGTCGAAACGGAGATCGAACAGGTGGTGCTGTTCCACACTTCGAGCGAGGACGAGAAATCCTGGAATCTGAAAGAGATCTACGAGGTGGCCGGTACCGTTTTCCCGGTGCCGGAATCTTTGCGCGTCGACCTCGGCCGGTTGCGCGAGACGGCCGGTTCGAAATTGCAGGACGCCGAAGCCCGGACCAGGATCATCGAACATCTGATGGCGCTCGCCGGCGCGGCCTACGACGATCTCGAGAAGCGCTTCAACGAAGCTGCGCAAGGTTTCGGTTCATTCGCCGAAGCGGTCAAGGGATTGATGCTGCGCGCCATCGACGTGATGTGGGTGGAGCACCTCGACGCCATGGAGCATATGCGCACCGGCATCGGTCTGCAGGGCTATGGCCAGCGCGATCCGCTCGTCGAGTACAAGCGCCAGGCTTACAGCATGTTCAACGAACTCGTCACGGCCATCAACAAGCAGACGGTCTATTCGCTCTACAAGATCGCCACGGCCCGGGAGATCGCCGGTTCGCTCATGGAGCGCAAAGGCGTCCAGTTATCGGCGCCGTCCAAAGGCGGGGAGAACGGTTCTTCATCCCACAAGGAAGACAAGGTCGGCCGCAACGATCCATGCCCGTGCGGCTCGGGGAAGAAATTCAAGAAGTGCCACGGGCAATAAAAAAAGCCCCGGGCGGTTCAGGCGCCGGAGCGTTTGAAGGTCTGTCCGCACTTGGGGCATTTCCGGCCCTTCGGCAGAAGAACTTTGCAGGACGGGCAGTAGAAGCGAAAACAGGTGTCCTGTATATCCGGAAAGAACAGGCAGATCGGGCAGAAACCATCTTTGTCCAGGCGTTCGTCGCAGGGCGGGTCGTCGTGGTGCAGGACCAGTTTGGCTTTCTTTGCGGTTTTTTTCGCAACTTTCTTCATTCAGGCCTCCTGTTGATGCAAGGAACGACAGAAAGATAACGCGGCCGCGGCGGCCGGTCAAGAGACGCCGACTATGCTGTGATATGCGATATGAGCGAGAAATTTGAACCGACATCAACATTCGCCGAGAGCGAACCAGCCATCCTTGATCGGCCGGAGTTTCAGGATTTCATCCGGGAGCGGCAGATCCGACCGGAGGACTTACCCCTGGTCGAGGAATTGGCGGCTTTTCCGAAAGACCTGGCCATCGCGGAGCTGCACAACCTTTTCAATGCGAATCACGAACGCAGCGGCCAGGCGTTGGAGAATCTGCTGCTCCACGCGCAGGACGGACAGAAAAAGTCGTTGTACGGAACGGCGCTGCGATTTTTCCAGGCGTACGACTGGACCGTGAGCTATAATCTGACGCGTCTGCTGGAAAAGATCTGAAAGCGAGCAGTGATCAATAGGATAGCAAAAACCCCAGCCAAAGCCGGGGTTTTTACGTCTCTTCGATAGCATGTGTTCGGAGAGGGTCTCGCGGTCGAAGTTCGGTATCAGGCTAAACAATGTTGCTAGATCCTGCTGATCTTCGGGACTGAGTGCATCCTGTCGTATGACGACGCGCGAGGTTTTGTACGGACGATAGGTGGAAGTTCGGTGTCAGGCTGATAACAATGTTACTGAATCCTGTCTGGCTTCAAGGTCCTCAGACCCTGCCAATAGGCAACCAATTTGTCCGTCTCAATTGCACTAGACTTTAAGATAGCATATCCTGAAGAAATTGTCAACCTAGCGACCTACTTAAGGCTAATCAGGCGCAAAATCATGAAGATCATCCTTGGTTCCGGTTCGAAGTGGCGGGCGAAGATCTTTGCTCAATTAGGGCTAGAATTCGAGACCATGGCCCCGGAGATCGACGAAAAAGCCATCCGCCGGGACGATCCCCAGGAGCTGGTGCTGGCCATCGCCGAGGCCAAAAGCCGGGCGCTTCGGGACCGGATCCAAGGACCGGCGCTCCTCATCACTTCGGACCAGGTCGTCGCGGTCGGCGGCCGCGTCCTCGAAAAACCGCGCGACGAGGCCGAGGCGCGCGAGTTCATGCGCCGCGCCGGCGACCATCCGGCGGAGACGATCACCTCGATCAACATCTTCAATACGGAGACCGGCCGGTCGGTCCAGGGCGTCGACGCGGTCCGGATCTTCATGACCGGTCTTCCAGACGCCGTGATTGACGCGCTCATCGCCAAGGGCGACGTTTTCACCTGCGCCGGCGGCATCGACATCGAGGATCCGCTCGTCCAGCCGTACATCAAAAAGATCGAAGGCGATCTCGATTCCGTGATCGGTCTGCCGCTCAAATTGACCCGGCAGTTGCTAGAAGAGGCGAAGTCTGGTGTATAATGCGGAACACTATGGTCCTCAAATCCAATCCGCTCGTCTGTCGTTTGCTCGAACTCGAATTGCCGACCGCTGATTTTGCCGTGTTCGGCAGCGGTCCCATGATGGCTCGCGGCTGGCGCGACAGCCGGGATCTCGATATCGTCGCGCGCGGCGCGGCCTGGGACAAGGCCAGACAGGTCGGCGTCGAAAGCTTCACCGCTGACGGCGCGGTGAAATACGTGATCGGACCGATCGAGGTCTTCGATTCCTGGGCTCCGGGCCAGTGGGACGTGAACGAACTCATCGACGGGGCGGAGCTGATCGACGGCGTGCGTTTCGTGTCGCTCGAGAACGTCATCAAATGGAAGCGGCTCATGGGCCGCCCGAAAGATCTCGAAGATATCAAGCTGATCGAGGACCGATTGCAGCCGAAATAAGCCATTCCGGCCCGCCAGCGGCCGCATTGACGGGAACGCGTTTTTGTGTCAATTTGGCAGGTCAGCCGCGCTGCGGCTGGACCTGTTTTTTGACAATCGACAAAAAAGGGGTCGGCGATGGATATCAACGACAAGCGCAAGATCGCCAAGAATTGGCGCGAGTACCTGGCTGAGACCGGGGAAAGTCTGAAGGTCTTCCGTTGGGTCTGGCGGGATCTGATCGATCCCGCAAGCAGGCGCCTGGCGCGGCTGATGCTGGCGCTCTCCGTGGCGAGTTCCGTTTTCGCCATGGCCCAGCCCTGGCTCGTCAAGTGGATCTTCGACGGCGTCATCGCCAGGGACCAGCGCCTGATCGTCCTGGGGCTGGCTGGTTTCCTGGCCTGCCTGCTCATGCGCCAGCTGTTCCATTTCCTGACGCAGTACTGCCGGGAATACATGTTCGGCGCGAACCACGTCCGCATTGACGAACGCCTCAGTGAACTCTTCTTCGCCAAGTCGCTCGGCCAGCACCTGCGCGACAACAGCACGCTGTCGGTCGGCAACATGGAGAAGGGGCGCGGCCGGGTCATGCATATCCAGGAGATGGTCATCTTCAATTGGCTGTCCGTCCTGCTCAACCTGGCGCTCGCCTTCGTCTTCCTCTGGTATCTGTCGCTCCTGGTCGGCTTCGCGGCCACGTTGCTCACGGTCAATTATTTCGTCTGGACGGTCTTCCTCAATCGCCGCTGCCTGGAGCTTTGCGTGCCCGTTGACGCCGAATTCCGGAAGCACAACCGCTACCGGGTCGAACGCTGGGACAAGATCGAACGGGTCAAGACCTGCGGTAAGGAGCGCGAGGAGACCGAACGCATCGCCGGTTGGCTGCGGGAGATCTTCGTCCGCGACCGGGGCTTCTGGCTCTGGTTCATCCGGATGATCAATCTCCGCTCGCTCATCGACGTCGCCGTTCTGGCGCTGATCATGGTCTACGGCGTCTGGCGCGCCTGGGAAGGCGTCTGGACGGTCGGACTGCTGTATCCGCTGTTCAGCTGGAGCCGCGCTTTCACCGACAATCTCGGGGTGGTCTCGCAGATGGAGCACCAGCTGAACGCGGCGATGCCTTCGATCAAGTCGATGATGGAAGCGCTGACCGCGCCGTCCGATATCGTCGATCGTCCGGATGCGATCGATCTGCCGGCGTCCGGGTTCAGCGTCGAGTTCCGTGGCGTTGATCATACTTACGTCGCGACCGGACTCGACGAGGATGCCGCGTCCTCGGCAGCCGCCGTCGCTTCCGGCCGGATCAAGAAGGCGGTGTTGAACGACGTCAGCTTCGCGGTCGGTCCCGGCGAGAAAGTGGCGCTCATCGGTTCGAGCGGCGCCGGCAAGACGACGATCATGCGGCTCCTGCAGCGTTACATGGACCCGGAGCAGGGGAGTATCCTCGTTGGCGGCCGCGATCTGCGCGACTATCGCCTGGGTTCCTGGACCGCGGCGCTGGGTTACATCGCCCAGCAGCCTCAGGTGCTCGACGGCACCATCCGTTCCAACCTGCTTTACGGTCTGGATCCAGGGGAGCGGGAGAAAGCGACGGATGCCGATCTTTGGAATCTGATCCGCCGGCTGAAGATCGACTTCGGCGATCGTCTGACCGAAGGCTTGGAAACCCGGGTCGGACGGAACGGACTCAAACTCTCGGGCGGCGAAGCCCAGCGTCTGATGATCGGCGCAGCGGCCATGCGTCGGCCGAGATTCATGATCATCGACGAGGCCACGAGCAGCCTGGATTCTTCGACCGAAAAAGAGGTCCAGCGCGGCTTGGCCGAGGTCCTCGCCGGCGACATGAGCGCTCTGGTCATCGCTCATCGCCTGAGCACCGTCCGCAACCTGTGCACCAAATTCCTGGTGCTCCGGAGCAGCGGTGAAACGGCGGAGAGCGGACCGCAGATCGAAGCGTCAGCCGGTTCGTTCGAGGAACTCTACCGGCTGTCGCCGACCTTCCGCCGTCTGGCCGACGACCAGGGCCTGAAGCTCTGATCGCCCCGTTCTTTCTTTCAGCCGCTCCTTCGGGAGCGGCTTTTCTTATATCATGATCATGAACCGCCGGTCCGGGTCGTGGTTTGGCGGTGCGCCGGATAAAAAAACGCCCGGCAGTTTTTGACCGGGCGCAGAGAGCGATTGTTTTTCCGTCGGCGAGACGGACGCGAGTTGTTCCGGATCATCGCCTGACGACGCGGATCTTGCCATCGGCCGTCCGTTCGATGTGTCCGAGCCGCAAAGCTTCGTTCAGACCCTCGCGGATGGCGTTCAGCTTCTCTTGGTGATACTGCCGCAGGATCTCTTCATCGGTATAACCGATGCGGTGCGCGAGTCCGTCGACTAACTTTTTTTCGTCGATACAGAGGGAGCCTTCTTTGTTCCGGGACAAGGCGCCGATCTCCGAGGCGATCAGTTCCGCGCTGACACCCAAAGAACGATAGGACATGATTGTCTCCTTCCGCGATCTGATTGCGGGTTGCGTGTCTGCTTATTCATTATCACGCCTCCGGGCTTCGGGCAAGCGCTGTTTAAGCCGTTGGAACGGCGATTTTTGGAGGCTGAGGCCGTCTGATTGCCAGGGAATGTGTTCCGTAACGTCGTTACTTGTTGCCAAAACTCAGCGCCTGAATTAAGATGATTCGCGACTGCGTTTAACTTTAAAGCGAGGCGCAAGCCCTCTTTTTGTTCTGCCGCTATGGCTAAGATCTCCGTTAAGTCGTTTTTTTCCGCCATCCTGGGAGGACTGGCCTCTTTGGTCGTCCCGAAAACTCCGCGCGGCCGCGTCCGTCAGGCAGTTGTTTTCGTGTTACTGCTCATGGTCGTCGCCGGCAACCTCAGCCACCCCAAGTATTGGGATGACGCCGCTGATTGGGTGAACGGCAAGACGGGGATGAAGATCCCGCATTTCTGGAACGTGCCTTACCGCCTCGGACTTGATCTGCAGGGCGGCGCCCATCTCGTCTACACGGCCGATGTCCGCAATATCGCGGAATCTGAAAAGCCGGACGCGATGTCGGGCGTGCGCGACGTCATCGAGCGCCGCGTGAACGCTTTCGGCATCTCCGAACCGGTCGTCCAGACCAATAAGTCCGGCAGCGACTGGCGCGTGACCGTCGATCTGGCCGGCGTCAAGGATATCAGCGAGGCGATCAAACTCATCGGCGAGACGCCGATCCTGGAGTTCAAGGAAGAGAACACTGATCCGCCGCGGGCGCTGACCGCCGACGAACAGAAACAGCTCGCTGATTTCAACGCCGCCGTGACCCTGCGGTCCAGGGAGGTTTTGGCCAAGGCTGTGAAAGCGGGCGCTGACTTCGGCGCGCTCGCCGCTGAATATTCCGATGACGCCGCGACCAAGGACAAAGGCGGCGATCTCGGTTTCGTCAGCTCCCAGGGCGAGTTCGCCGCCGCGATCGACAAGATCGTGGCCAAGAGACTGAAGCCTGGAGCGGTGCTCGCCGAGACCGTTAGCGATGACGCCGCCATCCGCATCGTCAAGTACGTCGCCAATCAGGAGGCTGGCAAAGAAGTCCGGGCCCAGCACATCCTGATCAGCTGGCAGGGAGCCGAGCGCAGCGAACAGACGCGCACCAAAGAGCAGGCTCAGGCGCTCATCGCCAACCTGGCTTCGCGCGCCACGGCCGCCAATTTCGGCAGCCTGGCCAAGAGCAATTCCGATGACGCCGGCAGCGCCGCTTCGAACGGCGACCTCGGCTGGTTCGGCGCCGGCGCCATGGTCAAGCCTTTCGAGGACGCCGTTTTCGCCCTGGAAAAGGGCGGTATCTCGGCCGTCGTCGAGAGCCCCTTCGGTTTCCATCTCATCCGCAAGACCGACGAGCGGCCGCTCTACGAGTATCAGCTCGCCCAGATCCTGTTCACGAAGAAGACCTCGGCCGACATCCTGCCGCCGGCTTCGCCTTGGAAGAACACCGAGCTTTCCGGCAAGGACCTGAAGTCCTCCTCGCTGCAGTTCAGCCCGCAGACCGGCGAGCCGCAGGTCGGTTTGGAGTTCAATGATAACGGCAAGAAATTGTTCGCGGAGATCACCCAGCGCAACGTCGGCAAGCCCGTGGCGATCTTCCTCGATAACCAGCCGCTCTCGGTGCCGACGGTCAACGAGCCGATCCTCGATGGCAGCGCGGTCATCACCGGCAAGTTCACGATCCAGGAGGCTAAGCTGTTGTCCCGCCGCCTGAACGCCGGCGCCCTGCCAGTCCCGATCACTCTCGAAAGCCAGTCCACGGTCGGCGCCTCGCTCGGCAAGGATTCGCTCGACAAGAGCCTGTTCGCCGGGATCATCGGCTTCCTGATCATCGCGGCTTTCATGCTGCTGTATTACCGGCTGCCGGGCATCGTCGCCATCGTGGCGCTGCTGCTCTACACCGGCATCAACCTGGCGCTTTACAAACTCATCCCGGTCACGCTGACGCTCTCGGGCATCGCCGGTTTCATCCTGTCCATCGGCATGGCTGTCGACGCCAACGTCCTGATCTTCGAGCGCACGAAAGAAGAGCTGAAACGCGGCCGCACTCTCGGCTCGGCCATCGACGAGGGCTTCAAGCGCGCCTGGCTGTCCATCCGCGACTCGAACTTCACCACGCTCATCTCCTGCACCATCCTGTTCTACACGAGCTCCAGCCTGATCAAGGGTTTCGCCCTGACGCTCGGACTCGGCGTCGTCGTGTCCTTGTTCTCCGCCATCACCGTGAGCCGCACCTTGCTGCGCCTGGTCTCCGGTTGGCGCGTATTCCACAATTCCTGGTTCTACATGCCGGGCCTCAACCGCGCGCCGGCCGTGTCTAAATCGGACGACGAAGCCTAACCCGGCGCCACTCCTATGAGATTGCCCATCATCAAATACCGGAACGTTTGGTTCACCATTTCCGTCCTGCTCGTCATCGGCAGCATCGCGGCGCTCCTCCTGTTTCCGCTGCGCTACGGCATCGATTTCACCGGTGGTTCCATGATGGAAGTGGAGTTCACCGCCCAGATCCCGCAGGTTTCTGCTATCAGCGGCCTGCTGAACGAGGCTGGCTACAAGGATATCGTCATCCAGCCGCTCGGCGAGAAGGGGATGATCATCCGCCTGCCCGGCGTCGACGAGCCGACTCATCAGCAGATCCTCGTCGCGATGAAAGAGAAGCTGGGAGGCCTCGTGGAGCACCGGTTCGAGTCGGTCGGTCCGACCGTCGGCAACGAGCTCCGCAAGAACGCCGTCTGGTCGCTCACTCTCGTCCTCCTCGGCATCTGTTCGTACATCGCGTTCGCTTTCCGCAAGGTCTCGAAGCCGGTGGCTTCCTGGAAATACGGCATCATCACCCTGATTCCGGCCATCTTCCATGATGTGCTCCTGCCGATCGGCGTCTTCGCCGTCGTCGGCCACTACTTCATGGCCGAGATCAACTCGGCTTTCATCGCCGCCTTGCTGACCATTCTCGGTTTCTCGGTCCATGACACCATCGTCGTCTTCGACCGGATCCGCGAGAACTTGCTCAAGACGAACGGCACGTTCGAGGAGATCGTCGAGCGTAGCGTCAACGAGACTCTGGCCCGCTCGATCAACACTTCGCTGACCATTTTCTTCCCGCTCCTGTCCATCTTCCTCTTCGGCGGCGAGACGCTGAAATGGTTCTCGATGGTGCTCATCATCGGCCTCATCGCCGGCACCTATTCCTCAGTCTTTCTGTGTGCGCCGCTTCTGGTCGTCATGCAGAAGAAATCGAGCCGCTAGTCAGCCAAGCGAATAGCCACTAGTGCCGCCAGACACGTGTCTGGCGGCTTTTTGGTCGTGTTGACGGCAGTGCCGGCATTCAGTAAGATCAGCGCGTTCTTTATCAGGAGGTGAACGATGAGAATGCTGGAACGCGGCAAAAGCCAGTCAACGGTAGTTCTTTTCTCGGATGACGACAGCAGGAATCCTCATGCTGATTCGCTGGACTGCGAATGGTGCGACTCGAAGCTCGAGGTCACCATCGATGATATCCAGCTGGCCGAGGTCCCTACTGACAACGGGAACGCCGTTCCCTGGCTTTTCGTGGAGTGCGGCAATTGCCACAGGCCAGTTGTCATTTGCGACGACAAGCTGCCTCAAGAACTGCTCGTGGAGACCTACATCCTCATTCTGTACCGCCTCGACTGCCCCGGCCGTCGGCTCGTTCTTCGCGGTTCGGCCCCCTGATCTTCAGGGGGCTTTTTTTGTTCGCGCGACGTCGGTCAAAAAATAGGTGAGTATTGGGCTGTCAGCTGATTGAAATTCAGCTTAAAATAGGCTATGATTAATTTAGGCTGGCAGTAGCGTGATTTTTTGTGCCAGACCAAGCTTAATTAAGCTTCATGCCCACGATAACCATTAATTTCGATTATTTCCTTCAGCTGGGAAGCCTGCCTTTGCCGCTCATGTTAGCGCGTCTTTTTTTGGACGGCGGCTGGATCTTCATTCTCGTCATTTTCGTCCAGTTCGGCTGGATCATGTGGGTGCAGTCGCGTCAGGTCAAGTTCAACAAAGGCGTCAGATACATCCTGCTCGCGATCGACGTGCCGAAAGAGAACGAGCAGACGCCGAAGGCCGTCGAACAGATCTTCAGCCAGCTCGCCGGCGCCTATTCCGGAGCGGACAATTATGAGAAGTACTGGATCGGCAAGACCCAGTCCGTCTTCAGTTTCGAGCTGGTGTCGGTCGATGGTTACGTCCAATTCCTCGTGCATACTCCGGCCAAGTTCCGCGACCTGATCGAAGCGGCCGTCTACGCGCAGTATCCTGACGCCGAGATCATCGAGGTCGAGGATTACGCTGATAAAGTGCCGCTCAAATATCCGGATGACGAATGGGATTGTTGGGGCACGGAGTTCGCCCTGAAGAAGCCGGCGGCTTTTCCGATCCGGACGCACCTGCAGTTCGAGCACAATCTTTCGGAAGAATATTTCAAGGATCCGCTCGGTCCGATGCTTGAGATCTTCAGCTCGATGAAAAAAGGCGAGCAGTTGTGGCTGCAGTACATCATCATGCCCTGCGATGATTCCTGGAAGGATGCGAGCGCGGCCATCGCCGATAAGATCCTTGGCCGGAAAAAACCGGCGCCGAAGACGCTCGCCGATGATCTGGTCGCCTGGCCGCTCGCGGTCGTGAACGAGGTTGCTGGTTTGGGCGGTTCAGCGCCGTCGGAAAAGAAGGACGCTACGCCGAAGATGCTGCAGCTTTCGCCCGGCGAAAGGAACGTTCTCGAGACCATCCAGCTCAAAGCGGCGAAACATGGTTTTCTGACCAAGATCCGCATGGTTTATGTGGCCAAGAAAACGATCGCCAACCGCGGCAAGGTCGTCTCGCCCATGAAAGGCGCTTTCGGCCAATTCGCGGCGCTGGATTCTAATGCCATCAAGGTCTACGGCAAGGTCGCGCCGAAAGGGGATTACTTCTGGGAGAAATGGAGCGTGCCAGAGAAGACCAACAACATCATCCGCAACTACAAGAATCGCAGCGGTCGCGGCGGCAATTTCTTCGTGCTGAACGTCGAGGAGCTGGCGACTCTTTATCATTTCCCGTACAAGACCGTGAAGGCGCCGCTCATCAAGCGCACTGAGGCGAAGCGCGCCGAGCCGCCGTCGCATCTGCCGACGGCCGACATCGATGCAATCAGGCCTTTCAAGCGCAAGAAAGCGGCTCCGCCGCCGTCGCATTTGCCGGCCCCGCCGCCGGAACCTGAGGACGCCGAGGGCGACGCCGGCGACGACGGCGATGACTTGCTCAAGATCTGACGCCTATGCCGGAACTCACGCCCTACGATCACGATCATGAGAACGAAGTCTCGCTTTTCGCGGAGACCAACTATCGGAATAACCGGACCAAGTTCGGCATCAAGACCGATGACCGCCGCCGGCATGTTTACGTCATCGGTAAGACCGGCATGGGCAAGACCACGCTGCTCGAGAATTTCGTCCTGAACGACATCTACGCCGGGCATGGTCTCGCTTACGTCGATCCGCACGGCGACACCGCCCAGAAACTGCTGGACTACATTCCCTCGAACCGCATCAACGACGTGGTGTATTTCAATCCGGGGGATATGGATTTTCCCATCGGGTTCAACATTCTCGAGACCGTCGACCCGAGCAAGAAACACCTGGTCGCCGCCGGGCTCATGGGTGTCTTCAAGAAGATCTGGCCCGACGTCTGGTCGGCCCGTATGGAGTACATCCTGCTCAACACCATCCTCGCGCTTCTCGACGCGCCGGGTTCGACATTGCTCGGCATCAACCGCCTGCTCGTGGACGAGGATTATCGCAAGCGCGTCGTCTCGCTCTGTCAGGACCCGGTCGTGAAGACTTTCTGGGTCAAGGAGTTCGCCGCTTTTTCGGAGAAGTACCGCACCGAGGCTATCGCGCCGGTCCAGAACAAGGTCGGCCAGTTCCTGTCCGCGTCCATCATCCGCAATATCGTCGCTCAGGTGAAATCGACCATCGATGTCCGCGAGATCATGGACAAGCGTAAGATCTTCATCCTGAATCTGGCCAAGGGCCTCATCGGCGAGGAAAACTCGCGGCTCTTGGGCGGTATGATCGTGACGCGGTTGCAGCTCGCGGCCATGGAGCGCGTGGATATGCCGGAGAAAGAGCGGCAGGATTTCTACCTCTACGTCGACGAGTTCCAGAATTTCGCCACGACTTCGTTCGCGAACATTTTGTCCGAGGCGCGCAAGTACCGCCTGAACCTGATCGTCGCCCACCAGTACATCGAACAGCTCGAGGAGGAGGTCCGTGACGCCATCTTCGGCAACGTCGGCACCATCATCAGTTTCCGGGTCGGCGCCGCCGACGCCCAGTTCATGGAGACCGAGTTCACGCCGCGATTCACACCGGAGGACCTGGTCAATCTCGGCAAGTACGATACGTATCTGAAGCTCATGATCGACGGCGCATCCTCCGAGCCTTTCTCGGCGACGACCTTGCCGCCGATCGCTCAACGGACTGGTTCGGCGGAAAAAGTGATCAAGGTCTCGCGTGAACGGAACGCGCGTCCGCGAGCCGATATCGAGAGCAAGGTTTTGCGCTGGAGCGGTATGGGGACGTCCGACGAGGGTGCCGTGATCGATGTTGAGGATGATGATGAGGCTTTGGCTTCCGAAGAAAAGCTCAAGGAATTACAGGCCACGTCGCCCAAGATCGCGGGATTGGTCGTGCCGGACAAGAAACCGAAGAAGATGTTCGAGATCGCGTGCTCAGTCTGCGGCAAGATCCAGCAATTATCGTTCGAACCCGACTGGTCGCGGCCGTGGTTTTGCAAGGAAGATCTGGAGAAGCGGAAATTGTCCGGTGAAGGCGATCGTCCAGCCGCATCCGCAACTCCCGTTGCTGTTGCAGCTCCACGACCGCCAGCCGTCCAACCGCCGAAGATAATCGTGGTTCCGCCGCGCCCGCCGGTTGCCGCCAAACCATTGCAAGCGGCTCCACCGCCCAAGAAGATCGAGCCGCAGGCTGCCGCCCCAGCCGCTCCGAGCGTTTCGTTAGCGGCATTGCTGGGCAAAGATTTGACGGCTAAAGAAGAAATGGAGGTCATTGAAGAAGTTGATGATGAGGACGCCGGCGACGGAACCGGATCGCCGAAGATCGTCGAAAAGATCGTCGAGACGCCGCTCGCCTCCGCGACTCCGGGAGGCGTCGGTCTGGTGAGCGTCAGCGCCAAATCGGTCGATCGTCCGAAACCGCGCGCCGTCGCCACGCCAGTTGCGCCCAGACCGGCAGCGAAGCCGGCTCCGATCGCCCCCAATTCTACCCGCTCGGCTGCGCCCAGACCGGCCGCTCCGAATCGCGAGAAGAATAAACCGAATCGTCCGCGCATCGTCATGTCTGATCCGAAGCGCCAGTTCGCGGCTCCGAAAGCGAATATTCAGGTCAATCCGCGCGAGCCTGAACGCCATTCGGATAAGTCGGCGGCTGATGTCGTCAAGCCATCTGTTTCGGTTCAGCCAGTCGTCGAACAGAAGAAACCCCAATCGATTATCCGACCGCCGGCCGCGGCGAGCAGCGAATCGAAGATCGGTGCCGCGCCGCAAGCACCGGCTCCGATCCAGCCAGCCGCGCCGACAACTCCTAAACCGGCTGTGCCGCCGCCGGCCGTGAAATCCGATTCCGACGGCCAGCCGATGCGTCCTGGGGAAGTAATTAAATTTTCATGAGCCAGTCCTGTCCTCCTTGTGTTCCGCCGGTAAAATACGAACGGCGTCGTTTGTTGATTTTCATGTTGGGCGTAAGTTGCGCCATCTTCAGTGGTATTTTGCTTTGGCGCGGGGAAATTGACCGGCAGTACACTATTGATCGCCAGCAAGCTGAACAATATCTCACTGACCGCCAGACCTTGTTGGAGAAGCGGATCCGGAAAGTCGAATCGCGGAATGCTGACAATATTTTTTCCCTGGAGGAACAGATCAAGCGTCTGGCTGAAAAGCAGAAAACCACAGCTCCCGTTGCCAGCGTTTCGGATACCGCGGGCCTTAATTTTTCCATGGAGGATGCCATAGCCTCGATCGTCGAACTGGTCTGCATCGACAATGTTGACCGAGAGGTCTACTACACCGGTTCTGGCACAGTAGTCGATCGCAGCGGACTAATTGTCACTAATGAACATATCCTCAAGAGCGGCGACGGATCGTTGATCGGTTTTTGCGGCGTCGGTTTTACGCGCGATTTGCATAAGCCTCCGCAGATTGAATTTGTGGCCACGACCGCAGCGATCCATAAATCGGCCGACCTCGCCATTATGCGCATCAGCGAACGTCTCGATGGTCAGGATTTGCCGGCTAGATTTCAGGCTGTTTCGTTGGCTGATTCCGCCGCCACCTCGCTTGATCTCGCTCTTGGCGACGCCATCTTCATCGGCGGTTATCCCGGGGTCGGCGCGGATACTTTTACTTTCACCCAAGGGGTCGTGAGCGGCCGGGTTGGAGAAGATCTCATCAAAACCTCGGCTTTCATCGATACGGGCACGTCGGGCGGCGCGGCTTTCGACTCGAAGGGTTTATATGTCGGCATGCCGATGGCTGCGGCCAGGGGCGATATCGGCGGCAGCTTGGGTTATCTCATCGGAGCTGACATCATCGATGATTTCATGAAAGATTATTATTCCGGTTTGAACCATCTGCCGGAAACGCTTCCAGAATGAGGTCTGTCAGCCAAGAGATCGTGATCGAGACATCCGACGGTATCTTGCTTTCGGGTTCATATTCAGCCGGTCCGCTCGGAGGTCCGGCGGCGCTTTTGCTGCATATGATGCCGGCGACCAAGGAAAGCTGGGCGGAGTTCGCCGCTGTCCTGGCGGCGCGCGGATTTTCGACGCTCGCGATCGATCTGCGCGGCCATGGCCGCAGCACGCGCGGCGCGGACGGACGAAAGCTAGATTATAAATTATTCGAGGATACCGATCACCAGGCCAAGATCATCGACGTCGAAGCTGCGGCGGCCTGGCTCGAGCGCGAGCGGGGGATCGGGAAAAGCCGGCTTGTGGTTGTCGGCGCTTCGATCGGGGCGAACCTGGCCATCGCTTTCGCTGCCGCTCATCCGGAGATCCCGGCCGCAGCGGCGTTGTCGCCCGGACTTGATTACCGCGGTGTCACGACCCCGGACCAGGTCCGCAGATTCGGCCTGGCGCAGGGCTTGTTCCTGGCGGCGAGCGTGGAGGATGAACTGTCTTTCAAGACCGACTGCGAACTCGCGCGGCTCAAACCCGACGCGGTCATCAGGGAATATCAGGGAGCCGGCCACGGTACGGCGATGTTCTCGTCCCGGCCGGAGCTGGCCGGCGAACTCGCGGCTTGGCTGGCAAACCGCGCCGCTCCGAAGCCGTGATGATTATGGAAGGTTTTTTGAGGGTGCAGACGGGCGGGTCACCGCGGGATATGGGTCATGACATCGGCGCCGCCTCGCGCGACATCATCCGCGAATTGGTCGCCACGGACCGCGCTTTTTATCGCCGCCTGACCGGCCGTTCTCTTGAGGCCCTGCGGCGCATTTTTTTCCGGGACCAGCTGCCGCTCATCGCGCGTCGCTATCCGGACTACGCGGCTGAACTCGCGGGGATCGCCGAGGGCGCGCGTCTGCCTTTCGAGAAGATCGCGCTTTTTTCCGCCGAGGAAGACCTGATTGACGCGTGCGGCGGCTGGGAAAAATGCACCAGCGCCGCCGTGCGGACTCCGACCGGCGTCTATCTTTTGCATAACGAAGATTACATCGGCCGCTATCACGGTCGGTTGATCGTGATCGAGGCCGAACCCGAACGTCAGCCGGCTTTCGTCAGTTTGGCCTATCCGGGAACGCTGGCCGGCTCAGCCTGCGGACTCAACTCCCGGCAGATCGCTTTCGAGGGCAATTCTTTGCGTTTTCCGGTGCGCCGTTGCGGCTTGCCGAAGAATTTTCTCCTGCGCGATCTGCTGGCGGCCCGCAGCCTCGCGGATGCCGTCGCGAAGTTCTCGGTTGGCCCGCGCATCCTCGCGAGCAGCGCGACGCTGGTCGCCGGGCGCAGCCGGCGGATCGTCTGCGTGGAAGCGGTGCCAGACCGCGTGGCCGTCATCCGGCCGGACCGCCGTGACGTCTGGGCGCACACCAATCACGTGCGTTCCCTGGAGATCGATACCCGCGACGAACGAGCGACCCTGAGTTCGCGATTGCGCCTGGCGGAGATCGAAGCCGCTCTGTCCGACCGGGCCAGCCGTGGTCTCAGCGGTTTCCGCGAAGTGCTGTCGGCTCCGGACCGGCGCTACCTTTATTTCGGCCGATCCGCGGCTGAACCGACGACTCTGGCTTCGGTAATCATGGATCCGGCGCGGCTGGAAATGCAGATCGCTAAACGCGACGGGAAAAGGCGGAAATTCATCAGCTATTCAGTCCCGCGGGCGCATTCCTAGATTAGCCAGCTTCCGGTCGGGACGCATTGGACAATTCTCGGCCAGAGCGCTAATCTTTTTTTGGTTCTTTCCAAATCCGGAGGTGAAAAATGAGCCGCACCCAGACATTTGAGCGCCAGGCGCAGGAGCTGCTCCGGCGTTTCGACCCCGCGTCCGAACGCAAGCGGCTGCTCGATCGCCCGTTCATGTTGGAGCTCTTCGGAACCCCCAAGTCCGGCAAGAGCACGATGAGGGAGATGATCAAGCATTTCTTCAAACGCAACGGTTGGTCGGTATCGTCGCCGCTCGAAGGCGCCGAGGCCGTCGAACTGCCGCGCGCCGAGCCGCAGTACAACTTTCAGACCGCGGAGTATGCGCTGTCGAACGCCCGAGAACGCTTCTACAACAAGCGGTTCCATCTGGTCATCTTCGACCGGGCCATCTATGACGGCGTGACCCGTATGGAGCTGTACCGCCGCAAGGGTATCATCACCGCGGAGCAGCAGGCCCTGATCGAGGGCTACTACCTGTTGCCCTGGAACGCCGGGATGTTCGATATGCACATCTGTCTCGTCGCCGACGTGGAGACCGCCATCAAGCGCGAGCTGGCCCGGGCGCTCACCAAGAAACACGGCGAGACGATGAATCCGCAGACGCTCAGCGATCTTCTGGCCGCCCACCAGTCCATGTGGGACCGTCTCGGCTGCGCCGCAAACCCGGCCATGTGCTGGCATGATTCCTCCAAGGAGCGCGAAGCGGAGACCGCCAAAGCGATCCTGGAAAACCTGTTCGCGGCGTTCGAACGCCGCCTGCAGCAGTCCCGCTGATCCGTCTTTTAGCCGTCGAGCTGAGCTCGACGGTTTTTCTTATCTGCCGATCGCCCGGACAGCGGCGCTCTTGGCTAACGGCTGACGGCTAGCTATGATGTTTCCTGACTATGGAATTGCCCATCGGCATCGATCTCGACGGCACCATCATCGACCATACCGCCAACAAACAGCGGCTGGCCGCGGACTTGGGTTATCGGTTGACGTCCTGCGAGACGAATTCCAATATCATGAGCCGGTTCATGTCGGAGCGGCATTACGAGGAGCTGCAAGAGCGTCTATATAAGGAAATGACGCTTGAGGCTCCGCCGGTCCGGGGCGCGCTCGAGGTCTTGAGCCGACTCGGCCGCCCATTCTTCCTGATCTCGGCGCGGCGGCCGGAAACTATCCCGTTCGCCCAGGCTTGGATCGACAAGTGGTTGGTCCGCGACATCCTGCCGCCGGAGCGGACGATCTTCTGCGGCAGCGGCGCCGAGAAGCGGGGACACTGCGATCGTCTCGGCGTCGGCCTGTATCTGGACGACAAGGTCGGCGTGCTGCAGAAATTGTCGTCCGGCGTGGCCAAGGTCTGGTTCGACGAACACGGTCTGGCCGATGCTTTGTCGCCGACGGCGGATATCAAGATCGTCCGCACGTGGGTGGAATTCGGCGAGCTGCTGCGGCGCGGTTGATCTGAAAACAGCGCTTCCAATCCTGATCGCATGAACAAGAAACAGCGCAAAACCATAGTGGTCGGTATGTCCGGCGGCGTTGATTCCAGCGTCGCCGCCGCTTTGCTCGTGGCCGCGGGTCATAATGTCATCGGCGCGTTCATGAAGAATTGGTCCGACACCAAGGATCCGCTGACCGGCGCTTGCGCCTGGCGGACCGAACGCCGCGACGCCGAAGCCGTGGCCGCGCATCTCGGCATCCCGTTCCACACTTTTGATTTCGAGCGCGAATATCGCGAGGCCGTGGTCGAATATCTGTTCCGCGAATACGCCGCCGGCCGCACGCCGAATCCCGACGTCCTCTGTAACAAGTACGTCAAGTTCAATTTTTTCCTGAAGGAAGCGCTGAAGCTCGGCGCGGATCTCATCGCTACCGGTCATTACGCCCGCGTGCGGCAGCGTGCCGGCCGGGTCGAACTCCTGGCCGGATCGGATCCCAATAAAGATCAATCATATTTTTTGCATCAGCTGAGCCAGGAGCAATTGGAGCGCGTCGTCTTTCCGGTCGGCGGCATCCTGAAACCGGAAGTGCGCCGCTTGGCGCGCGAGTTCGGTCTGCCCACGGCTGACAAAAAAGACAGCCAGGGCATCTGTTTCGTCGGCAAGGTCGATCTCAAGACCTTTCTTGGCCGCCGGTTGCCGGAACGCCCGGGTGTCATCATCACCATGGAGGGCGAGGTCGTCGGGCGGCATAAAGGCATGGCGCCTTTCACCATCGGCCAGCGCCACGGGCTGGATCTCGGTGGCGGCGATCCATATTTCGTCGTCGAGAAGGATCCGCTCCGCAACACCGTCGTCGTCGCCCGCGGCGCGGCACATCCGGCGCTGTTCGCCAAGCTGCTCTTGGCCGGCGACGAACATTGGATCTCTGGCCGCGCGCCGCGTCTGCCTTTGCGCTGCGAAGCCCGCATCCGTTACCGCCAGCCGCTGCAGCGGGCCGAAGTCCGGCGCGTCGAATCCGGCGGCTTGCTCGTCAGATTCGCGGCCCCGCAGCGCGCGGTCACGCCCGGCCAGTTCGTCGCATTCTATCGCGGCGAGATCTGTCTCGGCGGCGCCGTCATCAATTCATCATTGACCGCGCCCGCGCGATGAGTTAAATTGCGTTCGGTCTGCAGCTGCCTTTTTATCAACTCGCACAGGAGGTGTGCCGATGATGATTATCGGGTTGGTTCTGCAATACAGCTGGGTTCTTTTCGTGGTCGCGCTCGTCACGAGCATTTGGTCCCAACAACTCTTCCAGCAGGGTAATTTCGCTCGAGGCAAGAAGATCCTCGTCGTGTCGTTCTGGTGCGCCGCCGTCCTCGCCGTGACGAACGGCGTCGTCGGCTTCGTGGCCCGCGACGGCATGTCGCTCTTCATGGCCGCCATCTGGGCATATTTCGCCTGGCGCGACCAGCAGATCCTCAAGCGGCTCGGCGGCTGAGGCTCCTGGCCGGCCAGCGACCTCTATCGGGTCTGACTCCAATCACCAAGCGCACCCGTCCTGGGCGCGCTTTTTCTTTGCTCCGGAACGCGGCCTGACCGGCGCCAACGTCCACCGCAAAGTTGTCAGTTTTACCGTCGTCGGTTATTCTTTCTTAATATCAGCCACCTTTTTGATCATATGAAACATCACTTTCTAGCCCCGTCCTTGCTGCTCATCGGCCTCGTTCTCGCCGGAGCCGGTTGCGCCGGCGCGGCCGACGAACTCGCGGGCGACGCCCTGAAACCAACGGCGGTTCCATTATCCGCTTTGAACCTGGCCAAGCAGCTCACGGCTCAGGAACAGGCGCGCGCCAACGCCGAGGCCGACAGCATCGCCAACGAAATGACGGTCGCCATGGTGATCACCGAGAACGCGGCCGTTCCGCCAGGCATCGAGCCAGGCGCGACTTTCGGCTGCAGCGACCGCTCGGCTTACACCAAGGTCGCGCGCGAGTCCGATTCCGGCGATGTCCTGCGCGACGCGCTCCAGAGCCTGTTCGCGGTCCGCGACACCAACTACGACGGCCTCTATAACAGCCTAGCCTCGTCCTCGCTCGCGGTCGACAAGATCCAGAGCCGGGACGGCGTCACGACTGAGGTCTGGCTCAAGGGTCAGATCGTCTCGAGTGGCACCTGCGATGACCCGCGCATCAAGGAACAGATCGAAGCCACGGTCCGGCGCCTGAAGCCCGACTTCAAGATTTTTCTCAACGGTTCGGAAAAGAACTACCGCTGCATCGGCAACCAGAGCGGCGATTGCGCCCAGCCGAAATAATATGACCGCCAACGAGATCCGCGAAAAATATCTGGATTTCTTCCGCCAGCGCGGCCATGCCGTGATTCCGTCCGCGTCGCTCATCCCGGAGAATGATCCGACAGTGCTCTTCACGACCGCCGGCATGCACCCGCTCGTCCCGTATCTTTTGGGCGAACCGCACCCCATGGGCAAACGCCTCACGGACGCGCAGAAGTGCATCCGCACCGGCGACATCGACGAAGTGGGGGATAATCGCCATCTGACCTTCTTCGAGATGCTCGGCAACTGGTCCTTAGGCGACTATTTCAAGAAAGAAGCCATTGCCTGGAGCTTCGAGTTCCTGACGGGTTCGGACTGGCTCAAGCTTGATCCGCAGCGTCTTTACGTCAGTTTTTTCGAAGGCGACGCCGTGGCGCCGCGCGACGACGAGTCGGCGGAGATCTGGTGCCAGCAATTCGCCACGGCCGGCATCGACGCCAGGATCGGCGAGCGCATTTTTGCCTATCCCAAAGCCAAGAATTGGTGGGGTCCGGCCGGTCAGACCGGTCCGTGCGGTCCGGACACCGAGATGTTCTACGACACGCTGAACCTCGCCGATCCCAAGGAGCACGCGCTGGGCTGGGCTAGCAAAGAACCCTGCCACCCGAACTGCGACTGCGGCCGCTACGTCGAGATCTGGAACGATGTCTTCATGCAGTTCAACAAGAATGCGGAGGGTAAATTCGAGCCGCTCGCGAAACCGAATGTCGATACCGGCATGGGCCTGGAGCGCACGACGATGATCCTGCAGAGCGTGCCGACGGTCTTCGATACGGAAATGTTCCAGCCGTTGTTCGCCGAGATCGAGTCCCGTTGCGGTAAGAAGTACGGCAGTGACGCCGAAACCACGCGCATGATGCGCATCATCGCCGACCACGCCAAAGCCGCGACCTTCATCATCGGCGACCCGCGCGGCGTCGGTCCCTCGAACGTCGACCAGGGCTACATCGTGCGTCGGCTCATCCGCCGCGCCGTGCGTTTCGGCCGCAGTCTCGGCATCGAGGGATACTTCGTGACCGATCTCGCTCGCAAGGTCATCGAGTTGTACGCCGGGGCCTATTCCGAACTGGCGACGAATTCCGACCGCGTCATTCAGGAGCTTTCCGCCGAGGAGGAGAAGTTCAGCCACACGCTTCAGCGCGGCGCCGAAGAAGTGACTAGATTGATGGTCAGGCACAACCTCAAGAATATGGGGTCTCCCGGCGTTCAGTCGACTTCGATTACCGGTAAAGAAGCGTTTTATTTGTACGAATCATTCGGTTTCCCGAAAGAGATCACTGAAGAGATCATCGGCGATAAGATCGATCAGAACGAATGGGACGCTGAGATGAAGAAACATCAGGACCTCTCTCGCGCCGGCGCCGAACAGAAATTCTCCGGCGGCCTCGCGGACCACTCCGAGGATGTCGTTCGGCTGCATACCGCGACCCACATGCTGCACGCCGCGCTCCGCCAGGTGCTCGGCGATCATGTCGAGCAGCGCGGTTCGAACATCACCGCCGAACGTCTGCGTTTCGATTTTTCGCACCCGCAGAAGCTGACGCCCGACGAATTGAAAAAAGTTGAAGCGATCGTCAACGAGAAGATCGCCGCCGACCTGCCGGTGACGTTCGCCATGATGACGGTCGATGAAGCCAAAGCCGCGGGTTCGATCGGCCTCTTCGAAGACAAATATTCCAAGCTCGGCAACAAAGTGAAAGTCTACACCGTCGGCGACGATGCCCATGGCGTCTATTCGCGCGAGATCTGCGGCGGCCCGCACGCCGAGCGCACGAGCCAGCTCGTCTCTTTCAAGATCCTCAAAGAAGAAGCTTCTTCGGCCGGCATCCGCCGCATCAAAGCCGTCGTCGGCCAAGCCGCTTGAGCTTAAGGCTGGATAAGCTCAATTCGGTCCTCAGGCTCAAGCGCTTGACAAGCGGCGTCACACTGCTACAATATCCAGGCTTAAGAAAGCGCACCTATCGGCTTACCGGCCGGGGCGCGGTTTCTGCATAAATTTTTTATTTCGCACCGCCCAGCCGCTATGGCTGAGAATACCACAGTCGATCCAGCCGCTTCCGTCGCGGAGGATGTCTCGAAAAAGTTCATCGAAATGCACGGGGTGATCGAGGAGTGTCTCCCGGCCGCTTCTTTCCGGGTCCGCCTGGACAACGGCCAAGTGATCCTCGGACATCTGTCGGGCAAAATGAGAATGAACCGCATCCGTCTGCTTCCTGGCGACGAGGTCAAGGTCGAAATGACTCCCTACGACCTCACCAAGGGTCGGATCGTTTACCGGTATTGATCCGGTGCAACGTTGCGGACAGGGGGCAGTGGACAGAAAAAAGGCCGTGCTGTACACTGTTTCCGCTTCGCTCAAAGCAAGCTTATTTTATTCAGTTAAGGCGCCTGGCGCCCCAGCAACATGAAAGTCAGGGCTTCTGTCAAGAAAATCTGCCGCAACTGCAAGGTCATCCGAAGGTTCAATCGCCTTTACGTCATTTGTAAAACCGCGAAGCATAAGCAACGTCAGGGCTAATTGGCTGATCGCCAATAGCTGATAGCTAATAGCAAACTATGGCTGCTCGTATCGCCGGCATCACTCTGCCCAACAAACACATCGAGATCGCGCTGACCTACATTTATGGTATCGGCCGTTCTCGCGCTCAGAAGATCCTGAAACAGATGAAGATCAAGTTGACCACCCGCGCCAACGATCTGACCGCCGACGAGGTCAACCGGCTGCGCGAGGAGATCGAGAAGAACTACAAGATCGAGGGCGAGTTGCGCCGCGATGTCCAGGCCAACGTCAAGCGCCTGAAAGAGATCAATTCCTACCGCGGCAGCCGCCACGCCAAGGGTCTGCCCGCTCGCGGCCAGCGCACCAAGACCAACTCCCGCACCGTGCGCGGCAATGTCCGCCGGACGATGGGTTCGGGCCGCTCCAAACTCACCAAGACCTAAAGCCGCAGGCTGAACTGATCATCAATCACTATGGAAGACGTCAAGAAAAACGATCCCAAGGCTGCGGAGACTGCCGCCCCGGCCGGAGCCGACAAGGCCGCTGATGCCGCCAAGACGAAAGGCCGGAGCCGCCGCCGCAAGGCTGTGCGTCAGGTCTCGAGCGGCCGCGCCTACGTCCACGCTTCTTACAACAACACCATCGTTACCGTGACCGATGCGAACGGCAATGTCCTCGGCTGGTCGAGCGCTGGCAAGGTCGGTTTCAAGGGTCCCAAGAAGGCGACCCCGTACGCCGCGAGCGTGATCGTCAAGGATCTCATCGACCGCATCCGCGACACCGGCCTCAAGGAAGTCAACGTCTTCGTCTGCGGCATCGGTTCCGGCCGCGAAGCCTCGGTCCGCGCGCTGCATGCCAACGGCATCAACGTGCTCGCGATCAAGGATATGACCCCGATCCCACATAACGGCTGCCGCGCGCCTAAGCCGCGCCGCATCTAGCGCCACTGACTATGTCTAGGAGACTCGAATCCAAATGCAAGATGTGCCGGCGGGAGGGCGAGAAGCTTTTCCTTCGCGGCGACAAATGTAACACGGCGCACTGTCCGATCGTGCGGCGCAATTTCAAGCCGGGCGTTCATGGCCCGACCTCGCGCCCGCGGCCGACTCCGTACGGCATCCAGCTGCGCGAGAAGCAGAAGGTCAAGGAGATCTACGGCATCCAGGAGCGCCAGTTCCGGAATTATTTCCTCAAGGCCAAGCGCAAGATCGGCAACACGGCCAGTTTCATGGTCCAGATGCTCGAGATGCGGTTGGACAACGTCGTTTTCCGCCTTGGTTTCGGCCGCGCCCGTTCGCTGGCTCGTCAGCTCGTGAGCCATGGCCACATCCGGGTCAACAACAAGCGCGTCACCGTGGCCTCCTATCAGGTGAAGCCCGGCGACGTCATCACTTACGGCGACCGCATCAAGAAGAGCAAGCTCGTGAGCGCTGATCTGGCCCGCATCGAGAAGCATCAGACGCCGGGTTGGCTCAATCTCGACGCCAAAGAACTGACTGGCAAGGTCCTGAACCGCCCGGAAGGCGAGGATTTGAAGCAGAATTTCGACCCGACCAAGATAGTCGAGTTCTACTCCAGATAACCAAGCCGGCCCGTTCGCGGGTCGGAACCATGCATCAAAATTATGGAAGACTTATTGCTTCCTTCTAAGGTCGAGATCATCCCCGGCAAGACCGAACGCGAAGCCGTGCTCGTCGTCGAGCCGTGTTTCCACGGTTACGGCACCACCATCGGCAACGCTCTGCGCCGCGTGATGCTGTCGTCACTCCCGGGCGCCGCCGTCACCGCCATCAAGATCAAGGGCGTCCAGCACGAGTTTTCGTCCATTCCCGGCGTCAAAGAGGACACGCTCGAGGTCGTCCTGAACATGAAGGCTCTGCGTTTGCGCCTGTTCGGCGAGGGCCCGGTCCGTCTGCGCCTCTACGCCAAGGGCGCGACCGAAGTCACGGCCGCCGACATCGAAGGCAATTCCGACGTCGAGATCGTCAATCCTGATCTGCACATCGCCACCCTGACCGACAAGAAGTCCGAGTTCGAGATGGAGATCATCGTCGGCAAGGGCCGCGGCTACACCACCACCGAGGAGCGCAGCAAGGAGAAGGCCGAGCTCGGCGTCATCGCCATCGATTCCATCTTCTCGCCGGTGCGCGAGGTCGGCTATCGCGTGGAGAACGTCCGCGTCGGCCGCATCACCAACTTCGACAAGCTGGTCATGGACATCGAGACTGACGGTACGATGATGCCGTCCGAGGCCGTCGATCGCTCGGTGCGCATCCTGATCGACCATTTCACCCTGATCCTGAACCGCGGTACGGTCGTTGAGCCGGCTCTGCCGGAACTCGCCGCCGAGGTTGCGCCGATCGAAGCCGCGGAAGCGGTCGAGGTCGCCGCTCCGGCCGAGGTCGAAGAGACCGAGGAGTCGGATGAGGATAAGAAAGATAAGAAGGCCAAGGCCCCCAAGAAGGCCAAGAAGGCCGCCAAGAAAAAATAGGCGCTGGATCATAATCGCCAAGCTTAAGTCACTGGAAGAATATGCGTCATCGGAATACCGGAAAGATCCTCGACAGGAAGATCGGGCCGCGCAAAGCGTTGCTGAAGGGCTTGGCGACCAGTTTGATCCTGTACGAAAAGATCAAGACCACCAAGGCCAAAGCCAAAGCGGTCCGACCTCTCGTGGAGAAGCTGATCACCTCGGGCAAAGTCGGCGGCGTGGCCGCGCGGCGCGCCCTGCAACAGTCGCTCACGAGCGAGAACGCCGCTAAGAAGGTCGTCGAAGAGCTCGCTCCGCGCTATAAGGACCGCAAGGGCGGTTATCTGCGCATCACGACGCTGGGTCGCCGCCAGGGCGACGCGGCCGAGATGGTCCAGATCGAACTCGTCTAGCTGATAAAGATATGGCACGCACTACCGTCAAAAAGAGCAAGACCGTCACCCTCGACGCCGCCGGCCAGAGCGTCGGCCGCCTCGCGACCGAAGTTTCGCAGCTGCTTCAGGGTAAGCGGGATCCGGGCTACGAGCCGCGGATCGATTCCGGCGTCGCGGTCGAGGTCAAGAATATCAGCAAGCTGAAGTTCACCGGCAAGAAGCTGGACCAGAAGATCTATTATCATTACTCCGGCTACCCGGGCGGCATGCGGGAGCGTCAGCTCAAGGATGTGCTCGCCAGGAGCCCGGCCGAGGTGCTGCGCCGGACCGTCTGGAACATGCTGCCGAAGAATCGCCAGCGCAAGGACCGGATGAAGCGGCTCACGGTCGCTAAAGAGTAGTACCACCTATGACTGCCACCAAGAAACCCGAGACCGCCAAACCGGCTGTCAAGAAAGCCGCTCCGAAGAAACCGGCCGCCGCCAAGAAACCGGCCGTCAAGAAGCCGGAAGTCGTCGTCGAAGCCGAGGTCGCGGTGAAGATCGCTGCTCCGGTCGTCGTTGAGAAACCGGCCGCTGCCGTCGCTGGAGCTTCCGGTTACATCTACGCCCTGGGTCGCCGCAAGCGCGCCACCGTTCAGGCTAGACTGTATTCGAACGGCAAGGGCGAGATCAAAGTGAACGGCAAACCTTTGAAGGAATATTTCACCACCGACGTTCTGCAGAGCACGGTCATGGCCCCGCTCAAGGCTGTCGGCCTTGATGACAAGGTCAATATCGATCTCAAGGCCATCGGCGGCGGCATGGCCGCCCAGGCCGGAGCCGCCCGGCACGGCATTTCGCGGACGCTCGTGAAGATGAACGAGGAGTTCCGCAAGACCCTGAAACCGATGGGCTTCATGACTCGCGATCCGCGCGAGAAGGAGCGCAAGAAGTACGGTTTGAAGAAAGCGCGCAAAGGACCGCAGTGGGCCAAGCGCTAACAGCAGAACTGAAATTCCCGGCCGTGAGGCCGGGAGTTTTGATATATCGATCAGGTGCCTGGCATCGATCGGGTGTCTGGCTCCCCGCGGATGCCTGGCACCTGATCAAAAAAAGACACCGAAATAAAAATCCCGACGGCCGAGGCGTCGTCGGGATCGATATCGAGGAAAGGAACTATTCGGTGGGTGCTTCGCGTCGGAAGAAGACCAGCCAGATGCGCATGAGGTAGTCGACGGCCTTTTCCTTGCCGTGGGCGTGGATGTAGTACTCGCCCTTGGTCACGTTCTCGCCATAGAACAGCCGGTGCAGATTCTGGCGCGTGTCCGACCAGTCGATGCTGATGACGCTCTTGCGCCAGCCGATGGTGATCTCGCCCAGGTGCATCCGGAACTTGAACCACGGGGCGCAGCGCTCGCAGTCGCAGTAGCCGTTGGGGATGGCTTCGAGCTTGGCGTCGCCGTAACCGGCGGCTTGGAGGATCTCGCTAAAATATTGTCGCATCTCCTGCTCGCGGTGCTGGCGATTGCACTTGCGGTGATAGTAGCGCCGAACGTTGAAGAGTGCTTCGTCGCCGGGCTGAATGACGTAGTCGTCGTCGATACCCTCGCGTTCGCCGACCTAGCCGAGTTTGTTGATCTTCGCATCCGGATACTTCGGATCCGACCGCATATCGATGAAGCGATCGTTGCGGATCGAACTGCCGCCCGATTGGATGAAGTACTCGGCAGCGCGCCGGCGGGCGAAGACTATTTTGACCTCGCCGAGCGTCTGGCCGACGAATCGGGTGAGGTCGACGACCTTGGTGTCGCAGGTGGCGTGGAAGTCGTGGCAATCGGCCAGACTCCAGTATTCGCCGCAGTGCGCACAGCAAATGGATCGCGGCGGCGCGGGGACCTCGAGGGCGACCTCGATCCACGTATTGGCCGGCAAGTAGTTCCAGAGTTCCTTTTGCGGCAGGACATCGGGCAGACCCAGGACCATCTCTTTAGGGATATTCTTGCCGGTGATCCGGCTGAAGTTACCGCAGGAGTCGGTGGTCCAGCGCCCGAGGATCACGAAGTCGTTCAGCCGCTCATGCCGCTTGTAGCCGGCCCGGAAGCGGTCGTCGATGAGCCGGTTGAGACCCTCGAGGTCGGTCAGGTATTTGGCTATCCCTTCGGCGGTATCGTACGGTTTCGTTGTCATGATCTGACCTTTCGTTGGGTTGTGAAAGTACTTGGTGTTTACGGTCAGGATGAACAAATATATAGCTAAAATACGGCTAGAGGTCAAGTTATCGCTCAGTCGGAACCGCTGGGTGCCTCCGGATATACTTAAACTATGGTAAAATGGATCACGTTCGGTTCATCTAATAAATGTTCAAACGGATATATGAATAAGAATATCGCGCTCCTGGTCATGGCCGCGGCTTTGGTGCTCGTGGGAGCCGGGTGCGGCAAGACGACGACGATGATTTCCGGCGACCAGGCCGCGTCAAGAGACCAGGTCGTCCGGACCGCCGCTTTTCTGGATCTGAGCAATCAGGGCCTGACCAAGGTGCCGGCCGATGTCTTCGGTCGGACCGGGTTGGAGGTGCTCGACCTGTCGAATAATCGTCTGACCGGGGCCATTCCCGCGGAGATCAGGCTGCTGCAAAAATTGAAGACGCTGAATCTGAGCAACAATGAGATGACCGGCCTACCGGCCGAAGTCGGACAATTGCGCGACCTAGAGGTGCTGGATCTGTCCAATAACCAGTTGACGGGTTTGCCGAACGAACTCCGCAACCTGTCGAAACTGCGGACCTTGAATCTCGCCGGAAATCCTTATTCCGCGGCTGATCTCGAGTACATCCGGCAAGGCTTGCCGAACGCCGTGATCATCATCAAGTGAAGCGGCGCTGACGAAATGAAATGAAGACTCCCCGGGCTGAAACCCCGGGGTTTTCGGCGGAGCCGCGTCGTTCGCGAATGACATGTTTTGGTGTCAGGCACCAGCGGGGGAAGGGGATAAAAAAACGCCCGCAGAAGTGCGGGCGCTGGGAGTCAGTCGCAGTCGTAGACGAGGCAGAATTCATCCAGGTCAGCCTCGGTCAGGTGGGTCTCGAGCACGGCTATGCCCGTGACATACTCGCCGCTGTTCATGATGCCGGGCCGGTTTTCGAAGTGGGCCAGGCCGATGAAATGTCCCAATTCGTGGAGCACGAGCGGGCGCAGGAACGCGACGCAGTCCGCGTGGAGCCGGTCAGCGCCGTATTCGAGGAGATAGGCCTCGTAGTCGCCATCCGGCCTTTCCTGGTAGTACGTATCCTCGGCGCAGTACCAAGGCAGCAGAGGTCCGTGGTTGGCGGAGATCAGGACGTCGCCGTAGGTCCCATAGCCGCGTCCTTCGCCGGTCACCGATTCGAGCTCCAGAAAATCCGGCGTCGTCTCGCTGATGCGGTAGATGACGTGCTGATCGTCCTCCAGATCGTGAAGGTGGAAAGTGTCCGCGGTCCGGCCGGTGACGACGAGCACTGGTCCGGGCCGGCTCAGTCTTGAGCCGGCCGCCGAATTCCATTCGGCGATCGCTTGCTCGATGCTCTCGAGTTCCATTCCGGTCCAGGCGTCTTCGATCACGATTTCGAGCGGCAGGTCCCGGCCGCAGGCGGACAGGACGGCCGCGAGCGGCAGGATCAGCCGGAGCGCGCTGTTCAATTCAGGTCGAAAACGTAACCGAGCCATAGCTGGCCTCCGATCAGTGCGTCTTTGTAGATGGACAGGGCGTAATTGCCGTAGTAGAGCGGCACAGAGGTCGGATCAGCCAGAAAGGCGCGCCAGTCCACGGAGATGATGTGGCGCCCGCTGATCTTCCATTCGATCCCGCAGCCGATGGTCAGGTCGAAGAGTCGGTCGATCTTGGGATGATTCACTTTTGCCCAGGGTAGGTTTCCGAACACGCCCAGGTCGAAAGCGTGGACGCGCAATTCTTCGCCGCGATAGACGTCCAGGAGCAGACCCAGACCGAGTCCGTAGGGCGCGTAGAGATTCGCTTCCAGCGCGAACGGCACGTTCGGGATGTAGCGCACGCGCGCGGCGAGGAAGGCTCCGCCGTTCATGGCGGCGTAACTGCCGCCAGCGGCGGCCACAGCCCGCTTGTCAAAAAGCGAACTGTTCTCATAAGCTGCCGCCGGAGCGGTCCAGGCCGTCCCTAAACCCAGTACAACGAGCAGAGTCGAGGTTTTCATGGCACCGTGCCCCCTACCCGCCACCGTACAACGGTTCAACGGATTGTTAAGGATCATGTCCGCATTCTCTTTACCAGATTTAAGCTCAAAAGTCAATGGTCGACAGCTCGCCATTTCGGGTCGTCAAAACGCCTTTTTATTGTTGGGTAAGCATCCCTTTTTAATTTTAGTACTCCCTGAAAGCGACCCTACGCCGAGGCTTGGGTGTTCATAGCGGCGATCTCTGCTATATTAATGGGACGATTCCAGTCATCTCATCTAATATCTTATGCATGACATCATCGAAGCGCTGAACTGGCGCTACGCGACCAAGATCTACGATCCTAAGAAGAAGTTGTCGACTGAAAAGTTCGAGATACTGCTCGAAGCCTTGCGATTGTCCCCGTCATCGTACGGCCTCCAGCCCTGGAAGTTCGTCGTCGTACGCGATCCGGCCGTCCGGGCTAGGCTTCGCGTGGCCGGATATGACCAGTCGTCGTTCACGGATGCCTCGCATTTGGTCATCCTGGCGGTCCGCCGCGATCTCGATGGTGCGTACGTCGAGGAATACATCCGTTCCATGGCCGTCGCTCGCGGACTCGCGCCCGAAGCCTTGAAGGGTCCACGCAATCAGATACGAGACATCCTACGGGGCCGCTCTCCGGAGTCGATCCTGGAATGGTCCACCCGCCAGGTCTACGTCGCCCTCGGCGTCCTTCTGACTGCGGCCGGTCATGAACAGATTGACGCGACCCCGCTAGAGGGCTTCGACGCCAAGAAATTCGACGAGATCCTCGGATTCAAGGAGCTGGACCTCGAGTCGCGGCTCGCGGTCGCTTTGGGCTACCGTTCGCCGGAGGATAAACACGCGGCCGAGGCCAAAGTCCGTTTCCCGAAGGAAAAGGTCGTCATCGAGATCAATGGTTGAAACGGCATATTAAAAAAACCGGCCCAGGAGATGGGCCGATCGATCGGTCGGTCAGCCGTCGGCGTCGGAGCCGGCGGTTTTGGCCGCCGCAGCGTGGAGCCGATAAAGGCCATAGAGAGCCGCGAGGCCGGCGAGAGTCGGAAGAGGTGAGTCGAAGCCGAACGAGCACCCGATGGCCGCGCCTTCGAGGAGCAGGGAAGCCAGCACCCAGAGGTAGCCGAGCTTCAGGTCGCTCTTCATGATCGGCGCGAAGAAGATCGCGACGATCGCGGCCGAGACCGCCGCCATGATGAGGACGACATCGGTCGTGACGTTGTGGCCGGTGAGGCCGTAAGCGCCGTTCAGCCAGGCGACGAAGGCTGTGGCCGTGACCGCCCAGAGCTGGGTCGGCTTGGCCGAGATGCCGACGACCGCGAAGATCGGCAGAAGTGCCGCGATGAGCGCCATGATCGGTCGGGCGCCGCACATGCAGGCGATCGCATACCCGCCGAGCGCGGCGGCGACGGCGAAGCACTGGGTCCGGATCAGTAGTTTCACGGGTGTTCCTCCCAGGCGTCGATCAGACACTTGGTGGCGACCTCCCATTGCTGGAACGAACAGTTCTTGACGCGCTCCACCCAAGGCCCGAACGTTCCGAAGAACTCGGCCAGCCGCAACCGCGCCATGTTGACGCCGAAGTGGGTGGTCAGGAAGCCTCGCTGGGCCACGTAGCCGTCGTGTTCGGTGATCAGATTTTGGCCCTCGGTTTGAAGATTGCGGGCTTCTTGATCGTAGGCGGCGCATTGTTCCGGGTGGCCGGGTTCGAAGTAGCACCGGTTGGTCTGGTGCGCCTCGACCCGCTTCAGGAAGTGGTCCCAGCGGATCGTGACGTCGACGATGTTCGATTCGACCACGGCCAGCGCTTGGCCGGTTTGGATCGAGTCCAGGACCACGGCCTTGAACTCGTCCATGGTGGTCGGAGCCTGAGCCCGCGCGGGCGCGGCGCCGATGACCGCCAGAGTCAGAGCGAGGATGTAAAGAGCGGTTCGTTTCATGCGTTCCTCCTGTCGGTTGTCTGTATGTTGCCCGATTTTTCGGACAGCCCCCGCATATTAAGGCCGCGACCGCCGGGTGTCAATGTGGGTTGATTCAAGTATTTAGCGGTCGGTAAAATCCGGCCCAACCAGGCCATATTTTCGTCTGAATCACCCACAGCCGCCAGGGTTGCCGGATCAGGCTGAAACGACTACAATTCCTGCGTATGGCTGAGGGGCGTGTTGCAAAAAATACGGCCTATTTGTTATCTGCTTCCGTCGGGCAGAAGATCTTGGCGTTCATCTATTTCACCATCGTCGCGCGCTCGGTCGGCGTCGAGGGGACCGGCCGCTATTTCGTCGCCGTCTCCTTCACCACCATCTTTTCGATCTTCGTCGATCTCGGCCTCGCCAACGTCCTCGTCCGCGAGGTCGCCAAGGTTCCGGAGAACGCCCAGAAACTCCTCGCCAACGTCCTCGGCCTCAAGGCTGTCCTGGGCGTGCTCACGGTCGCGGCGGTCCTCCTGGTCTCGCGGCTCATCGGCTATCCGGCCGAGACCCGGCTCCTCATCACCGTCGCCGCCGGCGTCATGGTGCTCGACTCGATCCACCTCGTGCTCTACGCGGTCATGCGCGGCTTCCAGAACCTGCGCTACGAGGCCATCGGCGTCGTGACCGGCCAAGCCGTGATCATCACGACCGGCATCGTCTTCGTCCTACTGAAACTGCCGCTCGTGTCGCTCGTCATCGCCCTCCTCTGTGGCAGCATCTGGAACGTGGCTTGGGCCGCCTGGATCCTCAACCGGCAGTTCGGCGTGAAGCCGATCCTGCGCTTCGACGAGGCGGTCATCAGATTCTTCGGGCAGGTCGCTTTGCCTTTTGCGTTCGCCGGCATCTTCTCGCGCGTCTACTCCTACATCGATTCCGTGATGCTCTCACGCCTCGTTTCCGAGGAAGCGGTCGGCTACTATTCGGTCGGCTACAAGCTCACGTTCGCTTTCCAATTCCTGCCCATGGCTTTCGCCGCCGCGATCTATCCGGCCATGAGCGAATATTACGTCAAAGATCGCGCCAAACTGGCCGCTGTTTTCATGACCGCCATCAAATATCTGCTGCTCGTGGTCGTGCCGCTCACGGTCGGTACGTTCGTGCTTGCCGGCCCCATCATCCACCTGGTCTACGGTCCGGCCTATGACAAATCGGTCCTGCCGCTCCAGATCCTCATCTTCTCGCTCGTCTTCGCTTTCCTGTACTGGCCCTGCGGCTCGCTGCTCAACGCTTGCGACCGCCAGTCCCAGAACACGACGGTCATGGGCGTGACCATGATCGGCAACATTATCCTGAACGTCTTCCTGATCCCGCGGTTCGAGGCCGTGGGCGCCGCCTGGTCGGCCCTCATCGGCAACGCCGCCCTCTTCGGCCTGGCGTTCTATTTCGCCTCGCGCGTCGTGGTCATCGATAAGCAGCGGCTCCTCTCCATCATCGGCCGGATCGCCATCGCCGGCGCCGCCATGGGGATCATCGTCGAGTTGCTCGATGGCGCGGCGTCCTTGGCGTTCATGGTGCCACTCGGCGCCCTGGTCTACGCCGCCCTGGTCTTCCAGCTCCGCATCATCACCTGGACCGAAGCGAAGAACATCATGAATCTTTTCCTGCGCCGGGGCAGGGGAGGGGTGTCCGACATCGTCTCATGAAGCCGCTTCTTTTCGTCACTCTGGAATATCCGCCGCAGATCGGCGGCATTGCGGTCTATCTGTCGCGGCTCGTGGAGAGTCTGCCGGCCGGTCGGACGCAGGTCATGGCGGACGTTTGTCCCAAGACGCACGAGACCGATATGCGATGCCAGGCTCCGATCTATCGCCGTCAGCTGTTGCCGGGCTGGATTCGGCCGCGCTGGCTCGGCGCTCTTTATTGGACCGACTGGTTCTGCCGTAAAGAAGGCCGGCCGGAAGCCATCATCGTGAGCCATCTGCTGCCCATGGGACTCGTCGCCGATCTGATGCGGCGTTTTCGGCGCGTCCCGTACGCGGTCATCATCCACGGCATGGACGCCGCTTTAGCGCTCGCCGCCCGCGGCTCCAAACGCCGCTCCGCGAGCCGTGTCGTCGCTAATGCCGCGCTCGTGGTCGCGAACAGCTCGTACACAGCCCGACTTGCCGAGACTTTGGGCGCGGCCAAAAGCAGGATTACCATCGTCCATCCGTGCCCGCAATTCCAGCCCCAGACCGACGTCGTCGAGTCCCGAGTCGCCGCAATCCGCGTCAAATACGGCTTGAGCAAGGATTTCACCCTGATCTCGGTCGGGCGGCTGGTGAAACGCAAAGGTTTTGATACGGCAATCAAGGCGGTCGCTGAGCTGAAGCGGTCCGGCCGGCAGGTGCGGTTGGTGATCGTCGGCGACGGTCCGGAAAAACCGACGTTGCAGGCCTTGAGCGTCGAGCTCGACGCGGCCGACCGGGTGGTCTTCACTGGCATCGTGAGCGACGAGGAACTCGCCGAGCTCTATGCCGCCGCCCACGCTTTCATGCTGCTGCCGCGAAGCCTCGGGCCGGACATCGAGGGGTTCGGCATCGTCTATCTGGAAGCCAACTTGTTCGGCTTGCCGGCGATCGCGTCCAGGACGGCCGGCGTGCCTGACGCTGTGCTCGACGGCGAGACTGGCCTGCTCGTGGAGCCTGACGACCATTCCGGAGCCGCTTACGCCGTCGGCCGGCTGATGGACGATCCCGGACTGCGCCGGCGTCTGGGCGACCGCGGCCGGGCGCGCGTGCGCGAGGAATTCACCTGGGAAAAACAGGCGGCCAAATTTACTCGGGCTCTGGAAACGGCCCTCGGGACGGCTGACGTTAAACAATGATCCTATGACCGAGCTGAAACCGAATACAGCGCGTCCGACCGTCAGTATCGTGATCCCGTCCTATCAGCACGGCGGCGAGATCGCCGAGTGCCTGCGGAGCATTCTTGATCAGACATTCAAGGATCACGAGATCATCGTCGTGAACGACGGTTCGACGGACAACACTCTGGAGGAGCTACGGCCGTTTCTCGACCGGATCCAGCTCATCAATCAGGAGAACCGCGGCGGCAACGCGGCGCGGAATCGCGGCTTCGACGCGTCGGTCGGCGACTTCGTGCTGTTCTGCGACGCGGACATCGTCATGCGGCCGGACATGCTCGAAACAATGCTCCGGACCTTGCGCGCGAATCCCGGCGCTTCCTACGTCTACTCGTCGTTCCGTTTCGGCTGGAAGGTCTTCCGGCTCTGGTCGTTCGACGCCGCCAAACTGCGGCAGATGAATTACATTCACACGACCTCGCTCTTGCGCCGCGGACATTTTCCGCGTTTCGACGAGAAGATCCGGCGGCTGCAGGACTGGGATCTGTGGCTCACCATGCTCGAACAGGGCCATGTCGGCGTCTGGATTCCGGAGATCCTGTTCAAGGCCATCCCGCACCAGGGCGGCATCAGCACCTGGGTGCCGGGTATTTTTTATCGCATACCTTGGCGGAAATTCGGCATCCGCATCGCGACCGTGGAGAAGTTCCTGGAAGCCGAGCGCATCATGCGGGCCAAACATAAGCTGCCGTAGTTATGGATCTGAGCATCGTCATCGTGAACTGGAAGGTCCGCGATCTGCTCGAGAAGTGCCTGGCTTCGGTTTACCTGGAGACTTCCGGGATCGAGTTCGAGGTCCTGATCGTGGACAACGATTCGCGCGACGGCTCGGTCGAGATGGTCGCGAAAAAGTTTCCGCAGGCGGATCTCATCGCCAGCAACCGCAATCTCGGTTTCGCGGCCGCCAATAACGAGGCGATCGCCCGCAGCCGCGGCGAGTTCATCCTGCTTCTGAATCCCGACACGGAGATCCGGGACGGCGCGCTCCAGAAGCTGGTCACCTTCATGCGGCGCGAGCGGCAGGCGGCCATCTGCGGCCCAAAACTCGTGAACGCCGACGGCTCGCTTCAGCCTTCGGTCCGGCATTTCCCGACGCTCGGGGTCCAGGCGGCAATCACTTTGAAATTACATCGGCTGTGGCCTGGGCTGCCGGGCGTGAAGCGTTATCTGGCCGCGGATTTTGATTATTCCCGGGCGTCGGCCTGCGATCAGGTGATGGGCGCGGCTTTGATGTTCCGCCGGTCGCTGCTCGAGGACATCGGTCCGCTCGACGCCGGTTATTTCATCTGGTTCGAGGAAGTGGATTTCTGCAAGACGGCGGCCGAGAGAGGTCATCAGACCTGGTATACGCCCGAAGCGTCCGTGCTGCATCACGGCGGCGAGAGTTTCGGTCAGCTGCTGGCGCCGCGCAAGCAGCGGATCTTCAACGCGAGCGGCCGCCGCTATTTCCTGAAACACCACGGGCGTCCGGCTTGGCTGGTCCTGCTCCTGCTGCATCCGCTCTCCATGCTGCTGGCCGTCGCCGGAGCGCGCGTTGCCGCCAAAAAGTTATGAACGAACGCCTGACCGTCATCCGTCAGACTTTCCGTGCCGCGGTCCCGCTCCTGGTCCTCGCGGAGATCCTGTCGTTCTGCGGCCTGCTTTTGCCGCCGTTCGCGGACAGCGGTTTCTTCATCATCATCGGTCTCGTCGCTGTCCTGGCCCTGCTGCGCCCAGGCCTGGCTTTCCTGATCCTGCTCGCGGAACTATTCATCGGTTCGCAGGGCGGTTATCTTTTTTCGTTCGGCGCCGGTTCCGGGCTGTACGTTTCCTTGCGCATCGGGTTGTTTCTGGTCGTGTTCGGCGCCTGGCTGGCGCGGACCGTGGCGACGCTCGTGCGGCGGCGCGGCGACCTGAAGTCCCTGGAATGGCTTACGGATATGCGCCGAGCGGGCTTATTTTGGCCTTATCTCGCGCTTTTAGCCGTCTTCGCGGCGAGCGCCGTGAACGGCATCTTGCGCGGCAATCAGTTCGATGACGTCTTTTTCGATGCCAACGGTTACGCCTATTTCGCGCTGTTCCCGCTCTTCATCGAGCAGCTGCGCGACCGCGAACTGCCGGCGCGGATCGCGGGTCTCCTGGCGGCGGCCGTGACGACTTCGATCATCAAAGCCCTGGCGGTGCTGTATTTCTTTTCGCACCGGATCTTTGTCGTCGCTTCGCCGCTCTACACCTGGGTCCGCGACACGCGCGTGGGCGAGATCACCATCATGACGGGGGACTTCTACCGGATATTTTTCCAGTCGTTCGTCTTTTCGCTCGCGGCGATCTTCGGCCTCCTGCTCTTCGCGGCGGCGGCCGGCAAAGAGAAAGACAGCGGCCGAACCGAATCCCTGATCCTGGGGGTTTTCGCGGCGACCGGGCTCGTGATGAGTCTGTCGCGCAGTTTTTGGTTCGGCGGTTTCGTCGCGGTCATCGCGCTGGCCATCCTCCTGGCGCGGCTGCGGCTGCCGACGGCTTTCTGGAAACGCCTTGCGCTGATCTCGGCCGGGACCGCGATCGCCGCCGTCGCGCTCATCGTCGCGGTCTACTCGATCCCGTTCCCGCGCAAGGGCGCGGACGTGGCCTGGGCGTCGTTCCTCGGCGGCCGTGCCTTCTCCGTGAGCGGCGAAGCCGCGGCGAACAGCCGCTGGGTGCTGCTGCCGGAACTCATGAAAGCCGGCCTGCGCCATCCGTTCGCGGGTTCGGGCTTCGGCACGACCGTCACTTATACGACCAGCGATCCGCGCCTGCTCTCGACCAATCCGACCGGCGCTTACACGACGTTCGCTTTCGAGTGGGGTTACCACGATCTCTGGATCAAGTTCGGCCTCTTGGGGCTCGCGGTCTACGGCTGGTGGCTCTGGCGGATCATGCGCTTGCTCGCCGCGCCGCTCGACCGGACGGTCCAGGAAGCGGTGCCGGATGAAGTGCAACAAAAAACGGCCCTGCTGGCCGTCGCGCTGCTCACTGCCATGGCCGCCATCCTCGCGACCAACGTCTTCAGCCCGTATCTGAATCATCCTCTGGGCATCGGCATCCTGATGCTGCTCGCGGGTTTCGGAGCGCAAAATTCCCAGAAGTCCATTTCCGCGGACGCGGAAATCCGGCCGGAGATCCTCTAGTCCAGTCTCGAGCCGATCAGGTCCGGATAGCCGTTCAGGATCGCGCGTCCGTCGACCGCAGTCTTGCCCTCAAATTGGACCTTGAGCAGCACCAAGGCCTGTTTTTTGGCGTTCACGGCCGGATAACCGGAAGCGGCGCGGAAGACAACGCCCGGCGCTACGCCGGCTGACTCGTCCGCCACTTCGCCCCAGAGAATCTTGAATCTGAGCGGTTTGCCGCGGCGCTGCCAGACGGCGTATGCCTGCGGCCAGGTCGCGAACGCCCGGATCTTCCGTTCGATCTCCGCGGCGGTCTCGTCTTTCCAGGCGATCAGTCCATTCTCTTTGGTGATGATCTTGGTGGCGGTGGCCGCCGCGTGATCTTGGGCTAGGGCCGGGAGCGCGCCATCCGCGTATAAGTCGATCTTGTCGATGAGCAGTCTGGACGCCACAGTCGCGAGATCGGCCTGCAGGGAGCGGAAAGTGGTCTCTGGTCCGATGTCGACCTCGGCGGTCGCGACGACCGGACCATGGTCCATCAGCTCATCCATGACCATGAGGCTCACGCCGGTCTTTTTTTCGCCGGCCATGATGGCGGCTTGGATCGGCGAGGCGCCGCGATATTTGGGCAGGAGGGACCCGTGCAGGTTGAGCGCGCCGAGACGCGGGATCGCGAGCAACGCGACCGGCAGGATCTGGCCGTAGGCGGCCACGACAAAAAGATCCGGCCGGAGTCCGGCGAGGCGGTCGCTGAAAGCCTGGTCGCGCCGGACCTTCTCCGGCTGGAGGATGGTCCAGCCGCGGCTCTCGGCGAAGGTCTTGATCGGGCTGGGCTTGAGCATTCCGGAGCGTCCGGCCGGGCGGTCGGGCTGGGTCACGACGGCGAGCAGCCGGTAGCGGTCCGGAGCCGCGGCCAGGGCCTCGAGCGGCGGCACGGCGAATTCGCTGCTGCCGAAATAGACGATACCCAGAGGCTCGATCATAGGAAACTATTTTTTCAGGCGGTCGATGAAGAGGACGCCGTCGAGGTGGTCGTTCTCATGCTGCAGCACGCGGGCGAAAAAACCTTCGGCCGTGAATTTCAGTCTGCTACCGTCGATGGCCCGGGCTTCGACCTCGAGCGAGCGGTAGCGCGGCACCTGGCCGAATTGGCCGGGCACGGACAGACAGCCTTCCTCTTCGGTCACGGTCTTCGCGGAGTGTCCGGTGATGACGGGATTCGCGAGCGCCACCGGTCCGTCGGAGCTGTCGGCGATGAAGACCCGGAGGCTGACGCCGATCTGCGGCGCGGCGATGCCGACGCCGTTCGCGGAACGCATGGTCTCGATGAGGTCGTCGACGAGTTGAGCCAGGTCTGCGGTACCAAAAGACTCCGGCGGCACTTCTTCGGCCCGTACCCGGAGCACCGGATCGCCTTCAACGACTACTTTTCTTATCGCCATAGTTGTCGTATTTTAGCTTGTTCTGGCTCAGAAAAGGGTATCGGTTTTCGCCAGAACGTCATCGCAGGATAGCATTTTCAGGCGCGTTTGTAAAGACTCAGCGCTTGGGCAGGCCCGGCGGCGCCGCCAAGCTGGTCTTGCGGCATTTCCAGAAGAAAAGTTTCGCCGGGTCTTTGGCGTTGCTGTCCCTGACCTCGGAGAAGATCACTCGCGCCCGCGCCGCGCCGACGCGCTTGATGACGCCCAGATACATCCCGAATTTTTTGCGTTCGCCGAAATACGAGCTGACCTCGTCGGTCAGCGCGTGAATGTCCGAATGGATGTTGGTGTTGGCCTTCTGCTTCAGTCTGGCCTCGAGGGTCTGCTTGATGCCTTCCATATCCCGTGAGAGATCCATTGTAAAAAAGCCCGGGACGGGCCGTCGGCGGCAGCGCTGCGGACCGGACGCACTCAGGTGATGCGCATGCCGGCCACGAGGTAGCCCACGCCGAACGGTTTTTCGTAAGAGATGATCTCGGTCTGGTGTTTGACGTCGTCCATGATGCCGGCCAGCACCGCGAGGACGTTCATGCCGCAGGCTTTGGCTTCGTCGCTCCAGGCCGCGTCGATGTCGAGCAATCCGCGGAGCTGATCCTTTTCGACGAGTTCGCGGATCTTGGCGTCCAACTCTTCGCCGCGCGGCGAATAACCGGCTGGTGACTGCGGACCCACGCGATGCGACAGGTCGGCCGAAGCGATGACCGCGATGCGTTTGGTCGAGCTCATGAGTTCGTCCTTCAATTGCCGGCCCAGTTCGTAGTGGGTCTTGAGGTCGAGCTGCGAAGTCAGGAGCGGGGCGATCTTGATCTGCGGCAGATGGGCCGTGAGGTAGCACAAGGGGACGCTCATACCGTAATCCAGCGCTTCGGAACTCATGAGCGCGAGCGGCAGGTGCTTGATCTTGAAATCCTCGCGGATGCGGTCGATGAGCATGAAGTCGGACTTCCAGCGCTGCTTGGTCACGAGGTCGCCGAACTCTTCGAAATTGGTGACGTACTCGGGGTTGGCGTTCAGCGTGATGGCGTCCGGCAGGATGTCGCCGTGCGGCGAGATGATGAGGACCGTCTCCGGCTGGGCCAGGTACAGGTCCTGCTCCAGTTTTTCCATGGCTTTTTTGGTCTGCTCGAGCAACGCCAAATTTTCCTTGCTCACGGTGGGCATGAGCAGGGGAGTGTGCGCGGTGATGCAGGTGAAGACCAGCGACATAACGATGATATTTTAGCACATCGTTAAATTTCAAGGGAGAGCCGCGACGGGCGAGCGGTCAGGTCTAGTTTGGCGCTGTCGTTTCCACATTCATCAGCCGCCAGTTGACGTTCGGTTTCTGTTCGGGTATGATGAAAGCGTGAAGTCAACCTTGTGGATAAGTCTTTCAGACATATGACCACCAAAGAACCGGCCAAACTCACCAAGCGGCAGGCCCAGATCATGAAGTTCATCGTGGACCGGATCCGGGACGATGGTTATGCGCCGTCCTACCGCGAGATCGGCGAGAGCCTGGGCGTGAGCTCGACTGCGACGATCCATGAGCACATCAAGAACCTGGAGGAGAAGGGTCTGTTGGAGCGCGATTGGCGGGCGGCGCGTTCGATTCAGGTCGCTCCGGCGGTCATGCGCGAGACGCGCGGCGTCAGTCTGCAGCTTGCCGGACTTATCACGGCCGGCGAGCCGATCGAAGCGATCGAGGAGCAGGAGCAGATCGACGTGCCGGCGCAGCTGGTCTCCGATCCGGCCAATACCTATGTCTTGAAGGTCAAAGGCAATTCCATGATCGAGGACGGCATCAATTCCGGCGATTACGTCATCGTCGAGCGGCGCAACACTGCCCGCGACGGCGAGGTGGTCGTGGCCTTGCTCGAGAACATGTACGCCACGCTGAAACGGTTCTATAAGGAGAAGGGTCGCGTGCGGCTGCAGCCGGCCAATAGCACGATGTCGCCGATCTACGCCACCGATGTCGCGATCCAGGGCGTGGTGCGCGGGCTGATCAGAGATTTCAACGCCGCTTCATTATAATAATTGATATTTTGGACCCGATTTTATGTCCTCACTTAACGAGAATTTACGGTCAGTTGTCGCTTCGGACGAGGTGTTTCGCAGAGACAATAATATGACGGCGGCCGCGATGGAAGAAACGCTTCTCGGTGTTCAAGAAGCCGTCGTTAAAATGTGGGCTGATTGTCGGCATGGGACCCGGGAAACAATGGGTAGGCGCGCCGCCAACCTGATTTACGGAGCGCTGTTGGCCGTCAAATCTGCTGGGATCGATGATATAGACAGCGCTTTGAAGAAGCGACTGGAGGAGATCAATTCAACACCCTAATTTTCATTAATAAAATGGAAACGCCGCCCCCGTGGAAAGGAAAGCGGCGTCTCCGGCGAGCGGCCGGCCTAAGCCGGAAGCTCAGCCACGCGGAGTGGCACCGTCATCGTATCATCTGTATGGCGCATCGTAAATTAAGGGCGTTCTATCGTCAGCTCTTCGGATCCCTGCTGGACGTCCTGTCCCTGGCGTAACCCCCATTGCTTGTCTTGAAAAGAACGACTCCTCGCATGAGGAGCCGTTCTTTTTTTTGTTGGTCACTTGACCGAGATGGTCAGTTCTTCGCCCTTGGCGTCGATCGAGACCGTGGCTTCGTCGCGGACCTCGCCGTTGATGATCTTGAGCGCCAGTGGATCCAGGATCTCGCGCTGCAGCGCGCGCTTCAGCGGCCGCGCGCCGAAGACCGGGTCATAGCCTTTCTGGGCCAATACTTTGGCCGCTTTCGGCGTCACCTTAAGCTTGATACGCTTGGCGGCCAGGCGCTTGGCGACGCGCTCGATCTGGATGTTCACGATCTCGGCGATATTCTCCGGCGAGAGCGACTTGAAGACGATGATCTCGTCGAGGCGGTTCAGGAATTCCGGTTTGAAGCGGTCCTGGAGCAGGCCCAAGATCCGGCTTTTGGTCGAATCTTTGGGCGCGGAGTCGCGGTCGCCGAAGCCGATGGTGTCGAGTCTGGTGCCGGCCTCGAGGATGACGTCGGACCCGACGTTCGAGGTCATGATGATGATGGTGTTCTTGAAGTTGACGCGTCGGCCTTTGGCGTCCGTGAGGCGGCCGTCATCGAGGATCTGCAAGAGAGTGTTCCAGACGTCGGGGTGCGCCTTTTCGATCTCGTCGAAGAGCACCACCGAATACGGCTTGCGCCGGACGAGCTCGGTCAGCTGGCCGCCCTCTTCGTGGCCGACGTAGCCGGGAGGCGAGCCGAGCATGCGCGAGACCGTGTGCTTCTCGCCGTACTCGGACATGTCGAGGCGGATCATGGCGCTCTCGTCGTTGAACAGGTATTCGGCGAGCGCCCGGGCGAGCTCGGTCTTGCCGACGCCGGTGGGACCGAGGAACAGGAACGAACCGATCGGCCGGTTTTCTTCGGCGATGCCGGCGCGCGACCGGCGCACGGCGTTCGCGATGGCTCGGACCGCTTCGTCCTGGCCGATGACGCGACGGGTGAGCACGGTCTCAAGCTGCGCCAGCTTGGCCGCTTCCTCCTCGAGCATCTTGCTCACCGGGACGTTCGACCAGCGCGACACGACGGCCGCGATGTCCTCTTCGGTCACTTCTTCTTTCAGATAGCGTTTGTCTTTCTGGAGTTTCTTGAGTTTGATCTCGGCGGCGGCCATCTTCTTTTCCGCTTCCGGGATGCGGCCGTAGCGGATCTCGGCGACCTTGTTCAGGTCGGATTGCCGTTCGGCGATCTCCGCTTCCTGTTTCAGTTTTTCGATCTCTTTCTTGCCGCCGCGGATGGAGCCGATGACCTCTTTTTCGCTCTTCCAAGCCAATTCCAGGCCGCCATACTTTTCCTTGAGATCGGTCAGTTCCTTTTCCAGTTCTTTGAGCCGGGCGAGCGATTCTTTGTCCGACTCTTTCTGCAGGGCGCGCTTCTCGATCTCCAGACGCATGATGTCGCGCTTGAGTCGGTCGAGTTCCTCGGGTTCGGAGTCGATCTCCATCCGGAGCGCCGAGGCGGCTTCGTCGATGACATCGACGGCCTTGTCCGGCAGGAAGCGATCCTGGATGTAGCGCGCGGTCAGTTTGACCGCCGCGACGATGGCTGGGTCGGTGATGCGGACGCCATGATGCAGCTCGTAGCGGTCCTTGATGCCGCGCAGGATGGCAGTGGCGTCCTCGACCGACGGTTCGTTGACCAGGACCGGCTGGAAGCGGCGTTCGAGCGCCTGGTCCTTCTCGATGTGTTTCTGGTATTCCTTGAGCGTGGTCGCGCCGATGGCCCGCAGTTCGCCGCGCGCGAGAGCCGGCTTCAGCATGTTCGAGGCGTCGAGCGAGGAGCCGTCGGCGGAACCGGCGCCCACGAGCGTGTGCAGTTCGTCGATGAACAGGATGATGCGGCCGGCGGACTGTTCCACTTCTTTGACGACGGCTTTCAGCCGATCCTCGAATTCACCGCGGAATTTCGAACCGGCCACCATGGAGCCGAGATCGATGGCGACGACCTCCTTATCCTTGAGCGTCTCCGGCACGTCGCCCGAGACGATGCGCTGGGCCAGGCCTTCGACGATGGCGGTCTTGCCGGTGCCGGCCTCGCCGATGAGCACCGGATTGTTCTTGGTGCGGCGCGAGAGGACCTGCATCACGCGGCGGATCTCCTCGTCGCGGCCGATGACCGGGTCGAGTTTTTCCTGGCGCGCGAGCTTGGTCAGGTTGCGGGAATATTTTTCCAGAGCCTGATACTTCTGTTCCGGCTCCGGCGAATCCACTTTTTGGGTGCCGCGGATCTCGGCCAGGACCTTCAGGACCGGTTCGTGGGCGACGCTGGAGCGTTCGAGCAGGGTTTTGATCGGAGAAGGGGATTGTAGCAGCCCCAGGAGCAGGTGCTCCGTGGAGATGTATTCGTCGCCGAAACGCGAGGCTTCTTTTTCCGCGATCGCGAGGATCTTGGCCACAGCCTGCGAGACGAGCAGTTGGACGGTCTCGCCGCCGTGTTCGGCGGTCGGCAGCTGCTTCCGGGACGTTTCGGCGGCTGCGATGAGCGCGCCGATGTCCGCGCCGAGTTTTTTCAGGACTGAAAGGACGACGCCGTCTTTCTGGTGCAGCAGCGCCAGCAGCAGATGCAACGGTTGGAGTTCCGGATTTTGCGCCTCCATGGCGAGGGTGTAGGCGGCTTCGATGGCTTCGCGGGCTTTAGTAGTGAAATTTTGTGGCAACATATTATAGATTAGCACTCTCAATGCTTGAGTGCTAATCCGTATTTTACCCGCGCCGGCGCGGTTGTCAAGCTGGCGGATAGCCGGATCGTCAGGGTGGGGGAGCGTGATCAAGCTCCAGGCAAGCACTGGTTTAATGGTAAATCTGCGGCTATTCTCAGCGTCGGAATGATGAGGTAAACTGACCGCGCAGCGTCTTATGAAAGTGGATATCTTAGGGGTCAAGATAGATGCGGTGACGAGGGCCGAAGCCCGACAGCGGGCGGTCGATTTTTTGGCTGGTTCCAGGGGTTTTCGGGTCTTTACGCCGAACCCGGAAATGCTGGTGCTGGCGTCCCGCGACGCTGATTTCAAAAAGATCCTGAATACGGCCGACCTGGCCATTCCGGACGGGATCGGCTTGCTATTGGCGGCTCGCTACGGCGGGCGGTCTTTGCCCGAGCGGGTGACCGGCACGGACCTGATGCAGGATCTTTGTGCCGCAGCCGCGTCTCGCGGGTGGAAAATCTTCCTGTTGGGCGGCGAGAATGGCGAAGCAGCGGCGGCGGCCGCGGCGCTCAAAGAACGCCATCCGGACATCAAGATTGTCGGCCATGACGAAGGCGGACGGGCGTTCACGGACGCGAGTGGCCGGGTCAGGCTCCAGGCGGCTGTTTTGGATAAGATCAAGGCCGCGGCGCCGGAGATCCTGTTCGTGGCGCTGGGCCATGGTCGGCAGGAGAAATGGATCGCTGATAATTTGGCTGAACTATCATCCGTGCGCGTGGCCATGGGTATCGGCGGCGCCTTTAATTTTATCGCCGGCCGGTCGCTTCGAGCTCCTCGGTTCTTCCGGCAAAGCGGTTTGGAGTGGCTGTGGCGCCTCGCGGCCGAACCCTGGCGCTGGCGCCGCATCTGGACCGCGGTCGTCGTTTTCCCTTATTTGGTGTTAAAATCGGAACGCTGATATAATGTATAGGTTATGAATACTGTTCGAGTACGCTTTGCGCCATCTCCGACGGGTTTTTTGCATATCGGCGGACTCCGCACCGCTCTCTATAACGAGTTTTTTGCCCGGCGCCATGGCGGAACGTTTCTTTTGCGTATCGAGGATACCGATCAGACCAGATATGTGCCCGGAGCCGTGGAAAACCTGTTGCGCACCTTGGAATGGTCCGGAATCAAGCCTGATGAGGGTCCGTATTTGGACGCGGCCGGCCAGATCCAGGAAAGAGGGGAACACGGACCTTATATCCAATCCCAGCGTCTGGAGATTTATCGCCAGTATATCGCGGAATTGCTTGAAAAAGGCCGCGCTTACCGCTGTTTTTGCACGTCTGAAACACTTGATGAGATGCGCAAGAATCAGGAGGTTTCCGGCCGTCCAGTCATGTACGATCGCCGCTGTCGGTCAATCAAGCCGGAGGACGCGGCGGCGCGCGCGGCGGCCGGCGAGAAACACGTGATCCGCCTGCTCGTGCCGGCTGTCGGCCACACCGTGGTCGAAGACGCCATCCGCGGCACCGTCAGTTTCGATAATTCCGTGGTCGACGATCAGGTCCTGATCAAGTCCGATGGTTTTCCGACCTATCATCTGGCCAATGTCGTTGATGATCACCTGATGGGCATCACACACGTCATCCGCGGCGAGGAGTGGCTGCCGTCGACGCCGAAGCACGTGCTGCTTTATCAGGCTTTCGGCTGGATCGTTCCAGTTTTCGCTCACGTGCCGCTGCTCTTGAACCCCGATCGCTCGAAACTTTCGAAACGGCAGGGCGACGTGGCGGTCGAGGATTACCGCAACAAGGGCTATTTGCCGCAGGCCATCATCAATTTCGTCGCGCTGCTCGGCTGGAATCCTTCCGGCACCCAGGAGATCTACGCGAAACAGGAACTGTGCGACAAATTCGAACTCGGCAAGATCAACAAAGGCGGCGCGGTCTTCAATAAAGAAAAGCTTGATTGGCTGAACCGGGAATACATCAAACAGATGAGCGAAGAGGATCTGTTGGCCGCCGTCCTGCCGTATTACGTCGCGGCTGGCTATGCGGCCGAAGCCCTGACGAGCGGGGTGTTGAGCCAGGTCTTCCGCCGGGCCGTCGCTCTCGAACGTTCGCGCGTGGCCGTCCTGTCCGAACTCGTGGCCGGTACGGAATATCTTTTTCAGAGTTCGCTCGTCTACGACAAGGCGATCCTGCCCTGGAAGAAATCGACCGCCGCCGTGGCCGTCGAACGCCTGCGGGGGATCATCGACTTGTTGGAGAATATTCCGGAAACGTCTTTCGACGACGCCAAGGCCATCGAGCAGGAAGTCATCAGGTTCATTGCCGATCGCGGCTGGACCAACGCCGAGACCTTGTGGCCGATGCGGGTGGCGCTCACCGCGCGGGCGGCTTCGCCCAGCCCGTTCGAAGTGGCTTGGGCACTCGGGAAAAAACTCACTCTGGAACGTCTGAATTCCGCCTTAAACGCGTTGAAATGAAGCGTTTTGATTTAACATCGAAGGCGAAGATCGCGGCCGCGGCCTTGCTTGTCGCCGGCTTGAGTTTCGCGTCCATGTCGTTGCCGGTCAGTGCGGTGGAAGACGCGGCGTCCACCAGCGCTGTCGCGGAGGGTTCCGATCTGCGCGATCAGATCAATGAGATCAACAGCGATGTCAAACAGAAGAAGACTGATCTCGAAAATCTGAATCGCAAGATCGAGGAGTACCGTGCGCTCGTGGCGAAGAAACAGATCGAGTCGGCTTCGCTCGAGGATGAATTGGCCCTGATCGACAACAAGGTCGCCAAAGAGGAGCTGTCCATCGATATCGCGCGGAGCGAGATCCGCAGTTTGGAACTGGAGATCGACACGCTGAACAAGCGCATCGCGGCGGATGAGGAACAGATCGCCGAGGAGAGGAAACTTCTGGGCGGACTGGCGCGCAAACTTTATCGCACGCAGATGAATCGTGGCACGTTCGAGATCCTGCTCGCGAACAAGAATTTCTCGGATTTCTTCGACGCCTTACATTCGATCACGCGGCTGCAGCTCGCGGTGGATTCGACCCTGGGCAAACTAAAGGTATTATTCGACGATCTGCAGACGGAAAAAGCCGGGCGCGAGACCGCTCGCCAGGACAGCCTGGCCCGGAAGCGCGCCCTCGAGGTGGCCAAGATGGAACTCGAGGACGAGAAAGCCCTCAAGGACGAACTGCTCACCAAGACCAAATCGTCCGAACTAGAATATCGCTATCTGCTCGCGGACCTGAAGCATGAGCAGAGCGAAGCTGATTCCGAGATCATTTATCTCGAGAAGACGCTGCGCCAGAAGATGAACATCGCCGATCGCCTGGGCAATTCGAGCGCGGTCCTGTCCTGGCCGGTCGTGCCGGCCCGGGGCCTGTCTTCGATCTACCATGATCCGGATTATCCGTTCCGGTACGTTTTCGAGCATCCGGCGATCGATATCCGCGCGTATCAGGGCACGCCAGTGCGGTCATCAGCCGCCGGCATCGTCACCAGGGCCAAGAACGCCGGCATGGGCTATAGCTACGTCATGATCATCCACAACAACGACCTGGCGACTGTTTACGGCCACCTTTCCAAGATCACGGCCAAGGAAGACACTTTTGTGGAAAGGGGAGAGATCATCGGCTATTCCGGCGGCATGCCGGGTACGCCAGGTGCCGGGCGCATGACCACCGGACCACACTTGCACTTCGAGACTCGCCGCGGCGGCATCCCGGTCGACCCGATGAATTACCTGGTCGCGGCTTACTAGCTCAGAACATCAAAAATACCCGCCTCCGACCTCTAGGGGAGGCGGGTATTTTAAGGCCATCTAGTGTCTCACAATATATCTTAGACGACACATGTATCTTAATTATAAGGCTGGCGTGTGGTTTGGACGCACCTCTGATTCCTGACGTCTGTGGTCAGGATTTTGTATCCGATCATCACATCATTATTTTCGCGCCGCTGGGTCGCCTGCTGGGCTCACTGGTCTTGTTGGCCGACTTTGCACGTCAATCGGTCACGATGTCTTTACTGGCCGGTCGCAAATTCTTTAACTCCATTATTTGGCTAACTTTAGCTAAATTATTGACTTATAAGCTTGTTTTTTGGCTTATTTAAGCCATTTTTTGATCTTCAAACGCGACAGGGAATTGTGATCGGCCCACTCACCCATCTCCGATCTTTACGCCGACACGATCATTACAAAAAAGCACCACCGGCAGAGCGGTGGCGCTTGAGAGCGGATCGGCGATCAGCCGATGAGATTGAACTGGAGTTCGTCTTCGGCTGCGGTTGCGGAGACGGCGCCGGAGATCTTTGTCCCATTTTCGATCGAGACGGTCTTTGAGGTCCGCTTCGGAGCCTGGCTGGCGGCGGCGAATCGCCGGTCGGCTGAGGCGTTGTCCGTGGGCGGAACTTGCGACCGGACCATCTGACGGGCCACGTAGTTCACGGCGCCCAGGCGCGATCTTCGTTCCTGGATGCCGGAAGCGAGTTCCATGGCGACCGTGAGCCAGGCCGATTGATCGAAGTTCACCTGGAGGTGAGCCGCGACGTCGGCGAGCGCGATCGCGAGTCCGATCCGGCAATCCGTGTCCGTGATCAGGTGGTTGAATTGCTGGGCCTTGAGGTACGCGGCCGTGGCGAGCGCAGGCTGGCCGCTGGAATATGCGAGCTTGGCCATGGCGCAAGCCTGGCGCGTCGCCAGGAACACGCGGTTCTGTTTGCTCGGCGTCCAGTAGCGGTCATTGTCCAGCACCTCGAGCGCAGCGACCAGCGCCGGCCGCGTATTGCGGTTCAGGCGAGAAGCGGTCGCGGCGAGATCCACGAAAGCCTGCAGGCGCTTGGCCTGGCTTTCGATGTCGTGTGCTATGATGAGCGCTTGCTCTTCGACCTGGCGCAGACAAGCGATGACCTCGGCGTGAGCGGCATACCGGACCGGAGGCCGCAGCCGCGACAGTAGGGCGAAGCCGCTCGCGAGGAGCGCGGACATCTTTCGGACAGCGAACCGGGCGACTTCAGCCGCGCGGTTGAATTTGGCGGTTGCGCCAGACTTGATCCGCGACAGATGTTCATTCAGCGATGTTCGGAAGTCAGCAGTTCGCAAAGAAACGCCGTTCATGATGTCCTCCTTGATCAAAGACTGATGGTGATTTGTAAGGTGCGATATCCGCATAAGATACGGACCTCGTTTTTTATCATAAAAAAGCCGTTTTGTCAACCCTCGGACGCATGAAAAGTCAGCCTTATTTTTGAATAAAAAAAGACGCCCTCAGGCGGGCGTCTTAACTGTCGAGTTTCTCAACCACGCGCGTCAGGCGCGGCATGGACTTGATCCGGCTGCGGATGCAGGCGACCTGCACCACGTCGCCGGGTTCGACTTGGAGATAGAGATGGCGCGGAACCTCGATCTCGACCGGTCCCCAACCCGCATCAACGGACAGGGTGTGGAATTCCGGCTGGCAGACCTCGTACATCATGGGCAGCTGACCCATCGGCTGGAACTGCCAGTCCTCGGTCATGTGCTCGGGTACGTAGTGCTTGGCGAGAACCCTGGCTCGCGTCTTGGTCTCCAGAAGCCACCAGTTGTCCATGGCGTGGATGATGCCGGCGATGAGCGCGGAGCTCAGGATCGCGAGAAAGACCAATGCGATCAGCGCGATGGAGATGCGACTCCAGTCGATGGCGGCAAACGCTTGTCGCAGCATTTGATCGAACAGACCTGCGTTCATGTGATACGCTCCTTGGTTGTTGAAAGAACCGTTTCTGTTTGGCTGCGGGAACGTCAAAAATATAGTCTTTTTCGCGAAAAAGTCAAGGTGGTTTATCCCCTATCACCGCCTCGGGAGGTGTTTAGGTGATAGGCTTTAGTTGTCAGCCGCCGCCTGTTTCCAGAAAAACAGATCGAGCAGGATCGCGAGGACGAGTCCGATGATCTGGTCGCGGCCCCAGACGCCGTGATACCAGTGCAGGACCGCGACATACCAGACCAGCGTGTACGGGGCGAAAATGAAACCCAGGAGCGGGATCCACCAGTCCCGAAGCAGGCCCTCGAACCAGTCGTTCAGGATCAGGTAGATGAAGACGCCTCGCGGGGCCAGGAGTCCGGACATGATGATGAGCCAGCGCATATGGAATAAGTATAGCATTTTTACGCGTTCGCCGCGCGAGGTCCTCTCTGACTGGGTTGGCGCCAGCGGGGCGGAGGAACAAAAAACGCGCCGACGAGCGGCGCATTTTTGGTTTTCAGTCCTTATTTGACGGCGATGAAGATATCCTTGTCCTCCGCCCAAAGGCGTTTGCCGGCGCGGATGGCCGAGGCGGCATAGCCGTTGCCAGCGTTGCAGCCGTTATGGCACTGCGTCGCATAGACGGGATGTTCGGGATAGCCGTTGCGTTCCAGATAATTCAGCGTCCATTCGGCCGAGCATTTCAGGTCTCGCGTGCATTCGAGCGTGATCTTGTGAAGTCTGTAATGGATCTGAAAATACCCATGCGCGCGGCCGTTGTCGCCGATAGCCAGGCCGTAGAAACGCGATTCCTTCCAGGCCATGCCCAGGAGGGTTTGGGCGCAATCCTCGTCGTAGCCGCTGGCTTGGCAGACCTCCAGCAGGATCTGTTTGATGGTTGGGGGCTGCTCGGGGCCATAGACGACCGGTTCAGCCGACAGTGGCTCCGCTCCCTGGTAATTCAGATCAGCGGTCAGGGTTTGGCCGGTGTAGAGGTCGAGCAAGGAGGCGCCACCCGTCGCGGCGGCTGGTACGGCCGACCAGGCGAAACCGACCATAAAGACGGCGATATAAGCCCGTCTTAAGGTCCACCAGGAGGCTGGCGCGATCAATTTTTTGGCTAATTTATGCATATATTTTGGAGGGCCGTTTGGAGACCCAACCGAGCAGACTAGCACGTTTTGATCGTTTTGTCAACGGTGGGAGGTGGTTGGTGGCAGTGGTGTGAGGCTCGGTTAAGGCGGGGTGCGGGGCTTTGTTTGGGGTCGTGAGGAGCGGAAAACTTACGGCGTAACCTCTCTTTTCAACCTCGGCTGACGCCGAGGTTCTCTGATAGTGGCGAAAAAAAAACGACCCCTTGGAAAAGGGGTCGGGTGTGGAGAGAAAGAACGGGGGCCGGATCAGAGCGTTCGGCGCGGACCGAGGATCTGGGTGATCTCGGGGGTATAGATCGTTTCACGCTCCAGTAAGACCTGGGCCAGAGCGTTGAGAAGCTCGCGTTTTTCGGAGAGGAGCTTCTCCACTTCGGTGTTGCAGTCGGCGATCATCTTGACGATCTGTCCGTCGATGAGCGTCGCCGTCGTCTCACTGAAGTCGCGGTCGCCGTAGCCAGAATCAAGGAAGGCTGCCCTGTTCTTGGCTCCGAACGTCCGCAGTCCCAAGGCCGGCTCGTCGGTCATCGCATAGTCGCAGATCATGTGATGAGCGAGATTGGTGGCTCGCTCAAGGTCGTTCGACACTCCGGTGGTGACATCGCCAAAGACGAGATTTTCGGCCATGCGGCCGCCCAGGAGTATCTTGATCTGGGCGAGGAGTTCGGACCTGCGGTAGAGCGGCATGTCGCGTTCGGGCAGGCTGAGCGTGACGCCGAGAGCGAGGCCACGCGGGATGATCGAGACCATGTGGACCGGGTCGCAGCCGGGAGTGAACCACCCGACAAGCGCGTGTCCGGCCTCATGAAAAGCGATCGTCCGTTTGGTCTCGGGAGTGAGGAAAGAGCTTTTGCGCTCCGGCCCCATGATCACTTTTTCGAAGGCGTACGCAACGTCTTGGTGGTCGACGCTTTTCTTGTCGGCCTTGGCGGCGCGCAGAGCGGCTTCATTCAAGAGTTCCTCGAGGTCGGCGCCGGTCATGCCGGGCGTACCACGGGCGATGACGCTAAGGTCGACGTCAGTTGCCAGTTTGACGCCGCGAGCGTGGACTTTGAGAATGGCTTCCCGGCCGACGAGATCCGGCTTCGGGAGGACCACCTGGCGGTCGAAGCGGCCAGCGCGGGTCAGCGCCTGATCGAGGATCTCGGGGCGGTTCGTGGCGGCGATGATGATGACGCCGGCGTTGTTGGAAAAACCATCCATCTGGACCAGGAGTTCGTTCAGGGTCTGTTCGCTTTCGTTGTGGCCGCCGCTCGAGAAACCAGCGCCTCCGCGTTTGCGCCCGATCGCATCGATCTCGTCGATGAAGATGATGCAGGGTGCGTGGCGTCTCGCTTGCGTGAAGAGGTCACGGACGCGCGCGGCGCCGACGCCGACGAACATCTCGATGAAGCCGGAGGCGCTCGCTGAAATGAACGCCACGCCAGCCTCGCCGGCCATGGCGCGCGCGAGAAGCGTTTTGCCGGTGCCGGAAGGGCCGACGAGCATGATGCCTTTAGGCGCCCGCCCGCCCAGCGTCGTGAATCGCGACGGGTTCTTGAGGAAGGTTACGAGATCTTTGACCTCGTCGACTGCCTCATCGACCCCGGCCACATCGGTAAAGCGCGTTTTGATGTCCTTGCTTCGGATGAGTTCGAATTGGGACTTTCTATGATCCTGAGCTTTGTCGAAATTACCGCTCGTTTTTTTGTTCCATTGTAAGAAGCCCCAAAGAAGAGCGATTGGCAGTACGAGCTTCAGGATCAGTATCCAGCCCCAGTTGCCTTTACCCGATGCCGGGTTCTCCGCGAATTTGACGTCGTGTTCTTCAAGTTCGCGGTAGACCAGTTCGGTATTGGTGGAGTAGCTGCGCACGATCTCGTTCGATTTGGTCCGGCTGTGGATCCGGCCCTGGTCGATCGTGGCTTCAACGATCTCTCCCCTCTCGACGAGATCGAGGAATTCGCTGATGCCGACGGTACGTTCAGGGCGCGCCGCGTCGCCACGCTTCATGTAATTGAAGACCAGGATGGCAAGAGTGACGAGCGCAATCCAGAGCAAGAATGATCGGATACGGTTACTGTTTATCTGGTCCATGGGCAGACCTCCTTGGTCCAGGTTGCAGTGGTTGTCAAAGATCCAAACAGGCTTATTTCTAAGCCAAAAATGACCTTAGCAAAAGGCCCGAGATAAGGGAAGTGTCGCCTCGCTGCCGCCTTATTTGGTCGATCCGTCCTTGAAACGGATGAAGATCCGTTCATCGTAGCGCAGGTCGATATAATCCAATTCCGACCGCCGGTCGCCAATCTTGTCGCGAAGGACTACAGCCAGACGCGAGGCCTGGACGTCAAAAGGCGTGTTCGAGGTCAGGTAGACGCGCCAGCCGGACTCCATGACGGCTTCGACCGAGTCTTTGCCGTTCATGAGTCTGAACCAGACTGATTGTTCGGCCAGGTCCGGCAGCCGGGCATGCGCCTGCAGGATGAGCGACAGGAGCGCCGGCGGAACCACGACATCGCCGGGCGCAGCGGTTTTTTTGTCAGCCGCGCCGATGATCAAGGGATAGCCGCCGTCTAGCCGGTCGGAGGGTGTTTTGGTCTGGATGGCCGGTGGTTTGGTTGATGGTGGCGATAATGGCGCGGCCGCGGTTTCGGCGGCGGCGGTGGTGGCGGCGTCGGCCGGCGTTTCCATGGCGCTGATCTCAGGCGGCAACCGCGTGATGGTCTTGATTTCGCGGTCGTTGGTTTCACGTATCACGAAACCGGTCCCATCGAGCGCCCAGAAACGTTCGTTGTCCCAGTAAACGGCGCGGACGGTTTTTTCCCTGACGGAAATAGTGAGCTGGTTCGGTAGTTTCTTTTCGATCTTCAGGTCGTCGAAGATGAAATTATCGCTGATCATCCGCGCGGCCGAATCGACGTCGAAGATCAGGATGTTGTCCTGCGGCAGGATCAGCCAACTCATCCGGCGGAATTGGCCGTAGATAAGTTCTTTTACGGAGTCGACCGTCGACGGCGAGGCGTTCTCGATGCGGACGTCGGTGATGCGGAACCAGGGCGCCCAGAACGCCGCCCAGAAAGCGATGATCAGGACGGCGCCGGTCGTGGCTGTAGTCAGGAACAGGCGCGAGGGCCAGAAAGGGCGGTGGTTATTTTGTCCCGCCCGGCGCGGCGCGGACCAGCCACTGCTCGAGCGGCGGCGCTGCCAGGATCCGGCGATGGAGATGGGGCGTCCGCGTTGAATGCGTCTCATAAGTTTTTCTTTCCCCCACTCTGTCCGGGCGCGTAGATCCGCGTCAGACGGCCGTTTCGGCGCCCGCGTTTCAGGGCCAGGGCGATGAGTTTATCAATGAGCCGGCCATAGGACAGGCCGGAGGCCGCCCACAGCTTGGGGAACATGCTGATGCTCGTGAAGCCCGGCAGTGTGTTGATCTCGTTCAGGTATACTTTCGGCTGTTTGTCGCGGCTGAGCAGAAAATCAACGCGAGCCAGACCGTAGGCTTCGAGTGCGGTGAAAGTCCGGGCGGCCAGCTGGCGGATGAAGGCGGCGAGAGCCGGTGGTAGCGGCGCCGGGATCAGCGCTTGGGAGCGGCCGTCGATATATTTGGCTTCGTAATCGTAAAATTCGTTGGAGGGTACGATCTCGCCCAGGACCGAGGTTTCGGGCGCATCCGTGCTGCCGAGGACCGCGCATTCGATCTCTCGCGCCCGCTCGACCGACTTCTCGACCACGACCTTGAGATCATAACTCAGGGCGAGCCGGATGGCGGCGAGCAGTTCTTTGAGGTGATGTGCTTTGCTGATGCCGACCGAGGAGCCGAGATTGGCCGGTTTGACGAAGACCGGGAAACCGAAGCGATTGATGATATCGCGGACGATTCCTTCTTGGTTCCGTTGCCAGGCTTCATCAGTGAAATCCAGCCAGGGCACGACCGGCAGCTTTTCGCGTTCAAGGATCTTTTTTTGTACGGCCTTGTCCATGCCGACGGCTGAACCTAGCACGCCGCTGCCGACGTAAGGGATACTCGCGAGTTCCAGAAGACCCTGGAGACAACCGTCTTCGCCGCCCGTGCCGTGGACGAGCGGAATGGCGACGTCGATGCCGACGGCGCGGCGGTTGGCGCCGTTGAGCCAGCTTGACCCCGGTTGCGCCAGAACCGCCCCGGATCTTTTTCCGGACATTAGGGTTTTGGCCTGTCCCGCCGGCAACAGCGACTGGTCGCGCAGCCAGCGGCCGGCGCGATCGATGCGCACGGGCAAAATCGAATATTTCGCCGGATCCAGCGCGGCGATGACCGAGGCGGCGGACTGGAGCGAGACTTCGTGCTCGCCCGAGCGTCCGCCGCAGATGACGGCGATGTTCAGTTTCTTTCTCATTTGGACGGAATTCGCGGCGTCAGCGGATTGATCCGCGTGACCGCTTCGTAATTGATCGTTGAAAGCCGGGCGGCGAGTTCCTCGGCGGAAACGCGGTCGCGGCCCTGGGAACCGATGAGGGTGGCGATCTCGCCGGGTCTGAGATCCGGCACGGCGCTCGCGTCGACCACGCACATGTTCATGCAGACGCGGCCCACGACGCGGCAGCGCCGGCCGCGGATCAGGACTTCGCCGACCGAGGACAATCCCCTGCCGAAACCGTCCCAGTAGCCGACGGGCAGGACGGCCAGCTGCGCGTCTTGTTTCAGGCGTTCGGTGAGTCCGTAGCTCACTGGCGCGCCGGCTGGCATTTTTTTGACCTGGGCGACGACGGTCTTCCAGGCGAGAGCCGGGCGCAGGTCGAGTCGGCGGCCGAAAGCTTTGGTCGAAGCTTTGGTCGAAGCTTTGGTCTCGGGCGACGGCCAGAGGCCGTAGAGCGCGATGCCGACGCGCACGGCGTTGAAGCGCGATTCCGGGTACAGGATGGCGGCGGCGCTGCAGGCAGTGTGGATGAATTTCGGTTTCAGGCCGGCGTCAGCGATGGCAGCGAGCGCGCTGTGGAAACGCTTGAGCTGCAGCCGGGCGTAGGTCGGATCGGTCGTGTCCTCGATGTTGGCGTAGTGGGTGGAAACGCCTTCGAGAATGACGTGCGGCTGGCGTCTGACGAGCTTGAGGATCGCGGGCAGATCAGCGGCCAGTACGCCCTGGCGCGAGGTGCCGGTCTCGATCTTCAGATGGATTCTGGCCGGGTGTTTTTTGGTCGCCAGACGACCGGCGGCTCTGATGGTTTCAGGATTATAAACCGTGAAGCTGAAGCCGGACTTTATCGTTTCTGCCAGCGAAAAATTCGGGGTGTAACCGAGGATGATGACGGGTCGGCGGACGTCGGCGGCGCGGATCGTTTGAGCCTCGGATAACTGATCAACGGCAAAAACATCGACGGCGTTTTTCACGGCGCGGGCGACCAGGGCCAGGCCATGGCCGTAGGCGTTCGATTTGACCACGGCGATGAGTCTGACCTCGCGGCCGATGAGCCGCTTCAGCTCCCGCGCGTTATGCGCGAGCGCCGAGGTCGATATCTCGAGCCAGGTTTTGCCGGGGGGCGTCTTCATGTTAGGGCGGATCGGGTGCCTGACACCGGATCGCGGGTCATCATTTCGCGCCGATGACCGTGCGGCCGCCCATGTACGGGACGAGCGCCGGCGGGATCGCGATGGAGCCGTCCTCCTGCTGGAAGTTCTCCATGATGGCGATGAGCATGCGGCCGATGGCGAAAGCGGTGCCGTTCAAGGTGTGGGCGAATTGCAGTTCCCCGCTCTTGCGTTTGACGCGGATGTTCAGACGGCGCGCCTGCCAGTCGGTGCAGGTCGAGGTGGAGTGCGTCTCGCGATAGGTGTTTTGCGACGGGATCCAGGTCTCGATGTCGAACTTGCGCGCGGCCGGGTCGCCGAGGTCGCCCGAGACGATGCCGAGCACGCGGTACGGGAGGCCGAGGCCTTTCATCAGGCGCTCCTCGATAGAGAGTAGGAATTCATGTTCGGCGTCGGAGTGCTCCGGCAGCGTGAAGGAGAACATCTCGATCTTGTCGAACTGGTGGACGCGCAGGATGCCGCGGACGTCTTTGCCATAAGAGCCGGCCTCGCGGCGGAAGCAGGTCGAGAAAGCGGCGTAGCGCTTCGGGAGTTCGGTCTCCATGAAGATCTCGTCGGCATGCATCGGACCGATGACATGTTCCGAGGTGCCGATGAGGAAGAGGTCGTCTTTTTCCAGATGGTAGATCTCGTCGCGGCCGCGTTCGAGGTAGCCCATGGCGCCGAGCGATTTTTCGTTGATCATGACCGGGGTCACGAGCGGGACGAATTTTTCGGCGAGCAGGATGTTCCAGGCGTACTGGATGAGCGCGAACTCGAGCAGCACCGCCTCGTTCTTCAGGAAACCGAAGCGGGCGGCGGCGACCTTGGCGGCGCGTTCGGTGTCGATGAGGTCGAGTTCCTCGCCGAGCGTCATGTAGTCGCGCGGCTTGAAACCGAAGCTGGTGGTCTGGCCGACGGTGCGGATGCTGTAGTTCTCGGAATCGTCCTTGGCAATGACGACGTCCGGCCGCGGCAGATTCGGGATGAGGCGGAGCAGTTTGTCGAGTTCGGCGGCCGCGGTCTCGAGCCGGGCTTCGATCTCCTTGAATTGGTCCTTGAGTTTCTTGAGTCCGACGGCTTTGGCTTTCTTGACCTCGACATCCTTTTCTTTGGCCAGCGCCTCGGATTCGCGGTTCTGCTGGGCCTTGATCGTCTCGGATTCGCCGATGAGCGTTCGGCGTTCGGCGTCCAATTTAAGGATGGCGTCCACGTCAACGTCGATATTCTTAGCCTTGGCGCCAGTCCTCACGGCTTCCGGATTTTCGCGAATGAATTTGATGTCGAGCATATGAATCAGTCATGGGACAACCCCCGGCGTTCTTGAGGCCGGAAGGTTTATCCCCGCGTTTTCAGCGCGGCAGCTAGCCGCCGCATTTTCTGCGGAGTGGGATAAAAAAATAAGGCAGTGATCAGCCTTAATATGATGCCACTTTTAAGCCCGAGCCGCAAGAATGAGGTGTGCTTAAGTCTCTCTCTGCAGCCTACTAACTCGGCGGGATTGCTTCGGCGCTGCACGCCTCGCAATGACGGCGGGGCTAGGTACGCGCTTTCCCCTTTCATCCAATGGACTGCGAGGGACGGGTTGCGGTGATGACATGAATAGTTTCATGTATCAAAAGAGGAGCCTTGTGGCTCCTCTCATTGGTATTTCTGGATTCCCGCCTGCGCGGGAATGACATTCTAGTCTTTTTCCTCCGGCCGTAGCGTCGGGAACAGGATGACTTCTTTGAGGTTGTGCGAGCCGGCGAGCAGCGCGGCCAGGCGGTCGATGCCCATGCCGAAGCCCGCGGTGGGCGGCATGCCGACCTCCAGGGCCTCGATGTAATCTTCATCCAGCCGCTGCGCCTCGGCGTCTCCGGCCTCGCGGGCCTTTTCTTGCTCCATGAAGCGCGCCCGCTGGTCGATCGGATCGTTCAACTCGGAGAAAGCGTTGCAGAGCTCAGTCCCCTGTCCGAGGACGAGCTGGAAGCGTTCGACGTAGCGGCCATCCGACGGCATCTTTTTCGCGAGCGGCGAGAGTTCGAGCGGGTGGTTGGTGATGAAGGTCGGGTTGACGATCTTCGGGCGGACGAATTTCTTGTAAAGGTTATCCATGAGCTTGCCGCGGCCGTCGGAATCCTCGACTTTGACGCCGCACTGGGCGGCGACGTCCGCAAGCGAATGGCGATCGGGATATTTTTCCAGATCCGGTCCGCCGAACTTGATGAGCGCGTCGCGGAACGTGAGGCGTGGATACGGCGGCGTGAAATCAATGACCTGCCCGTCATGCTCGACCTGTAGCTTGCCGCAGGCTCGGTCGACGATCTGTGGCAGCAGCCGCTCCGTGAGCTTCATCAGGTCGTTGTAGTCGGCGTAGGCCTGGTAGAATTCGATCTGGGTGAATTCGGGATTGTGCAGGTGGTCGATGCCTTCGTTGCGGAAGCAGCGGGCGATCTCGAAGACGCGCTCGTAGCCGCCGACGATCAGGCGCTTGAGATAGAGTTCCGGCGCGATGCGGAGGTATAGGTCCGTATCTAGGGCGTTGTGATGCGTGATGAACGGTTCCGCCGTGGCGCCGCCGGCCAAAGGCTGCAGGATCGGCGTCTCCACTTCCATGAAGCCTTCCCGCGTGAAGAATTCGCGGATAGTGCTCACGATGGCGCTGCGTTTCACGAAAATGGCGCGGACCTCGGGATTGGCGACGAGGTCGAGATAGCGCTTGCGGTAGCGGATCTCGGTGTCCGAGAGACCATGCCACTTGTCCGGCAGCGGGCGCAGGGCCTTGGCGAGGATCGTGAGGGCCGTCGCTTCGACGGAGCGCTCCCCTCTTTTGGTCAGGAAGGCTTTGCCCTCGACGCCGATGAAATCGCCGTGGTCGACGTTGGCCTGGAAAAAATCAAAGACCGACGCGCCTAAAAGGTCGCGCTTCAGGTGCAGCTGGATCTTGCCGGTACCGTCCTCAAGGTCGGCGAAACAGGCGCCGCCATGGCCGCGGACCGCGCGAAGGCGTCCCACGACCGCAATCGGCGTGCCGGCGGAAGCGAGCGCTTCAAAATCGGACAGGACCTGGGCGATGGCGTGCGAACGTTTCGAGATCGCCGGATACGGGTCCACGCCCGCAGCGATCATGTTGCGCATCTTTTCGAGCCGGACGGCTGATTCCTCGAGAGGATTTTGATCCATAAAAGTCAGCGGCTGGGTTCCTAGCCGATGGAAATGATGCGATATCTGACCGGTCCGGATGGCGCCGCCACTTCGACCTCGTCGCCGGCGCGTTTGCCGATGAGCGCCTTGCCGATCGGCGATTCATTGGAGATGAGACCTTGGAGCGGCGAAGCTTCGGTCGAGCCGACGATGGTGAGATCCTTCTCTTTGCCATTCACGTTCACTTTGACCCGGGCGCCAATGCTCACGACATCTTTTTTGGTCACTTCAATGATCTCGGCGCGCATGATCTGATCCGCAAGGTCGATGATATGGCCCTCGGTGAAACTGTATTCTTCCTTGGCCTCCGTGTAATCAGCATTCTCGCTGAGGTCGCCAAGCTCCTTGGCTTTCTCGATGCGAGCCGCGATCTCCTGCCGTTTCTCGGTCTTGAGAAAGTGCAGTTCCAGTTTCATCGCTTCCAGTTTTGCCTTCGACACGTACAATGGTCCGTTCATAGTTCGAGACGCGGTTCGGCCGTTCATCGCGGCGCCGGGTGATTCAATAATAGCGGTCAATTGACCGGCGAGTCAAAGTTTTTCAAGCTCGTCTTGGCATAAAGTCCAGAGTAACGGCGCGGGTGGGAGGTGTCAAGACGTGGGAAGTGCAGGAGTCAGGGAGAGACGGAGTCAGGGAGAATTAACCTTGATTGACTCCGCATCTTCGTTACTCCATGACTGCGTCACTTCCTGCTGAAATACCACTCGTAAAAGCGCCGGGCCACGGCCGCGCCTATTTGCGAACCTTCGCCGCCCTCTTCGACGATCACGGTCACGACGATCTCCGGATTTTCGTAAGGCGCGAAGGACGTGAACCAGGCGTGGGTATTCTTGGTCTGGCTCCATTGGGCCGTGCCAGTCTTGGCCGCGACGGCCACAGGCAGCGCGGCGAGCGAGCGGGCGGATCCGGTCGTGACCGCTTGCCGGAGGCCGCGGCGGACGATGTTGATCGTCTGGGGGCTGACCACTTGGGCGTTGAGCAGTTTAGGTTCGACGACCTGGCGCGTGCCGTCGCTCGAGGTCACGGCGTTCACGAGGCGCGGCTGGAAAAGCTTGCCGCCGTTCGCAAAGACCGAAGTCATGGCGGTGATCTGCAGCGGCGTCACGAGGATGTCGCCCTGGCCGATGGCGAGATGATAGGTATCGCCGATGTACCACTGTTCGCCCTTGACCGTCTCTTTCCATTCCTTGGTCGGCAGGAAGCCGTCGCCTTCGCCGGCGAGGTCGAGTCCCAGCCGGTCGCCGAGGCCGAAACGCCGGGCGTAAGCGTTGATGCGATTGACGCCGAGGCCTTCGATTCGGTCGTAGCCGCCGCCGATGGCATAGAAGAAAGTGTTGACCGATTCGGCGAGCGCCTTGGCGACGTTGGTCGGTCCGTGGCCGCCGGCTTTCCAGTCCGGAAAATACCATTTGTCGATGCGGATGCCGCCGGTCGACAGCACGGTCGTGTTGGCGGTGATGAGTTTCTCTTCGAGAGCGGCCGCGGCGATGACCAGTTTGAAGACCGAACCTGACGGCAGGGACGCGGCGATGGCACGGCTGAACATCGGATTGTCGGTGTCGCCGGCCAGAGCGCGGTAGTCTTCGGTCGAGATGCCGCTCGCAAACTTGTTGTTGTCGAAAGCCGGGAGGCTGACGAGCGCCAGGAGTTCGCCGGTGCGCGGATCGAGCGCGATCAGGCTGCCGCGGGTCTTGTGCCAGGCTTTCATCTCGGAGACGAGGATGTTCTCGGCTTCCCGCTGAACCTCGAGATCGAGCGAGAGCACCAGATTGCTGCCCGGAGCGCCGGCGTCTTCCGCGACCACTTCGCGCGAGCGGCGCAGAGCATCCACCTCGATCGTCCGTCGGGACGGCTGACCGCTCATGACCGCGTCATAGGATCTCTCTAGGCCGCTTTTGCCCACCAGATCAGGAGTGAAAGCGCCGGTCTGGGAGCTTAATTCGGCAGTCGTCGGCCGCCCCTGATAGCCGAGAACGTGCGCCAGTGATGAAGCGCCGGTCGCCGCCAGGTAATCGCGCCGCGTGCCAATCTTGAGCTGCAGGGCGGGTTGAGAGCCGGCCTCGATCTCGATCTTAACCGCTTGTTCGTGCGTTAGATGCTCGGCGATCACGACTTGGCCCAGCGACGAAGCGCCGCGTTCGGCGAGCCGTTCCTCGATTTCGACCGGGCCGATCCCCAGGATTTCCGCCAGTTGAAGGACCAGGTCGCGCCTGGCTTCCTGGTCGGCCGGCAGGTCGGCCGGAGTGATGGTCACGGACAGATCCGGAACGTTCTTGACGAGCGGCGAGCCGTTGCGGTCGTAGATGATCCCCCGCTCCGCCGCCGACCATTCGGTGCGGATGCGGTTGCCTTCGGCGCGTTCGCGGTACTTCGCGCCGCTGGCGAGTTGGAGCTGCGCCGACCGGAGCACGATAGCCGCGAGGCTGGCGAGCAGGATCATAAAGATCAGCAGGATCTTTCGTGGCGGCACGGTAAGCCCTAGATAATTGCCGGTTATGGCGAGCTCGTCGCTGGAGCCGGCGCTGACGTCGGTCGGCATATCATCAATTGCGGTCTTGCTGCCGGCTCCGGTCAAATTCAAGGACGCTCCGGTCTCGTAGTCCGGGAACGGATTGTTGATCTGCGGCTGTGGCATGTTGGATCCGAAGAAGTTCATGTTGCGCGGCGGAAACGGTTGAGGAAAAAACGGCCGGTCCTTCTGGCTAGGAACATCAGGACGAGCGCGGCGGCGAGCTGGACGGCGAGATCGGCCGCGAACCAGCCAAGCCAGTCCGTCCAGGCCTGGTCGGCTAACCTTAGGATGCCGGGCCAGCCCGCGGCGAGGCCGATCAGTGTGAAGATCAGGCGGCTCGCGAGATAGGTCAGAGCGTTCAGCGCGGCGAACGACAGGTAGGACAGGTTCGTGAAGATCAGGTTGAAAGCCAGGATCGTGGCGAGGATCGCGGTTGTCCGCGCGAAAATTTCAGCTCCCGGCGGAGCGGCGAGCAGGATGTCCAGGATGAAGCCGGAGATTACGGCGACGGCCAGAGCCTGGCGATTTCGAAAATTCGCGACCAACCCGACCGCGAGGATTAGTGTCGGGTCGGCGGTCGACCAGGGCGGCGGCAAGAACGCACTCCCGGTGGTTTGTGCCAGGGTGAGGATCGGCACGCCGATGATCAGCAGATACCAGGCAGACATAGCGCGGGCGTCACTCGGCCGCGTCCAGCTCGACCTGGACAATGAGCGGATGCAGAGCAGCGCGGACCGGCGCGATCTCGGCGGACTGGAACGGATCTTGGGCGTTGCGGCTCACGCGTTCGACGGTGCCGACCAGCAGGCCGCGGCGGATGCCGGACTCGAGGCCCGAGGTCACGATTGTGTCGCCCGGCAGGACCTTTTCGGTGTCCGGGATCAGATTGATAGCGAGTCCGAGTCCGCGGTCGCCTTCGAGGACGCCGAGAGTGTTCGCGGTATTCTGGATCGCGACGGCGACCCGGCTCTGGCTCGCGGTGAGCGGCAGGACGAGCGCGGTGGCGCGGCGGACGGCGGCGATCTTGCCGACGAGGATCCCGTCATGCGTCACGACCGCCTGGCCGTTTCTGAGGTCGTGATCCGAGCCGCGATCGATGACCAGGTAGCGGGTGAAGCCGTCGTCATGTTCATAGATGACCCGGGCAGCGAGCAGTTCGGCGGCGGCGCCATCGCGGTAATCCAGGGCCTCGCGCAATTCCCGAGCTTCTTCGGCAGCGGTCCGGAGGCGCGAGAGTTCAAGCTGCAAGGCCTCGAGTTCTTCCGGCGTCGCGGTCCGGGTCAGCGCGGCATCATCGGCCGACGAACGCAGGGAACCGAGCCAGCCGGTCGAAGCGGAACGCACGGCGTTGGCCGGGACGGACAAAAGTTTCGAGGTTGTTCCGATAGCGCCGTCAAGCCAGCCCAGGCCGTACAAAGCGAAAAGCAGCGCGCCGGCGGCGAGCAACAGCCAGAGCTTGTTCCGGTTGCGGTTGTTGGTGGGCCTTCTCATATTCAAAGCGGACACGACGCCGTTCGTGTCCGATCATTCGGCCGTCTTATTCCTGATAAATTAGGCAAAATCTAGCGTTTGTTGTTCTCGGCTTCCTGCGAGGATGGTAGCGCGATATCCCGGAGCAGTTCAGGATTGTCGAGCAGGATGCCGGTGCCGCGCACGACGCAAGTCAGCGGATCGTCGGCGACCCGGACCGGAATCTCGGCGGCCTTGGAGATGACCGAGTCGAGCGCCCGGAGCAGCGCGCCGCCGCCGGTCATGACGATCCCCCGCTCGTAGATGTCCGCGACCAGTTCCGGCGGCGTGACCTCGAGCGTGGATTTGATGTTCTCGACCATGGTCCGCACCGATTTGGCGAGCGCTTCGCGGATCTGTTCGTCGGTGACGATGATCTCGCGCGGCAGGCCGGTGATCATGTCGCGGCCGCGCATCTCCATCTGCATGGGCTCGCCGGTGTCGGCGGCCGAACCGATCTTCATCTTGATGTTCTCCGCCACTTTTTCGCCGAGGAGCAGGTTGAAATTCTCGCGGGCGTACTGGACGATGTTCTTGTTCAGGACCTCGCCGGCGATCGGCAGGGACTTCCAGGTGACGACGCCGCCGAGCGAGATCACGGCGATCTCGGTGGTGCCGCCGCCGATGTCGATGACCATATTGCCGACCGGTTCCGTGATCGGGAGACGTGCTCCGATGGCGGCGGCCATGGGTTCCTCGACGAGAAAGACCTCGCGGGCGCCGGCGTTGAGCGCCGCGTCCTCGACGGCTTTGCGTTCGACTTCGGTGAGATCGAGCGGCACGCCAATGATGATGCGCGGCCGCGGCGCGAATAGGAAGGAATTCGAGTTGATCTTCTCGATGAAGTAACGCAGCATTTTTTCCGTGACCTCGAAGTCGGAGATGATGCCAGCGACGAGCGGTTTCACGGTCGCGATATGCGCTGGCGTCTTACCGATCATGTCCTTGGCGGCGTTGCCGACCGCGAGGATCTGTCCGGTCCGGGTGTTCACGGCGACGACCGACGGTTCATTGGCAACGATGCCCTTGTCCTTGCAATAGACGAGAGTGTTGGCGGTTCCGAGGTCGATGCCCAGGTCAGTCGAGAATTTTCCGAAAAAACTGTTGAACATTTTGCGTGTTCATTAGGCTTGAAGCCATTTTCGATCCGCAGGCAGTATAGCCGCCCGGACGCAATGGCGCAAGACCGGCTTCAGGCCTGAGCTTGCCCTAAAACGACGCGATGATCAGCGGCGGACGGACAGCGATATGAAGAAGAATTCGACGAGTGTCAGCGCGGCGATCATGAGTATGGAGTTGAAGGTCGTGAGGAGCGCTCGGCTCTGGAGGAATAAGGCGGCGACGAGCAACAGCGCGAGCAGGATCGCCTGGCGGAAGGAGACCAATACCTGGCGCGTGATGAGCGGGTCGTTCCGAAGCAACAGATAACGGACGGCAAAACCGCCGAGTGAAAGCGTGCCGACGAGCGCGAGCCACAGGCAGAGGTAAAAGATGGCGATGATAATGGCGTGGGCTCGGTCCGGATCGACCGCTAGGAGGATCAGACCGACACCGATCCAGGTGGCGGCCGTGCTCGCGGACATGAAGCCGACGTATTGGCGCAACGTCATAATGGCCGAATTATATCATAAGTTGCGAAGAGACGGAGTCAGGGAGAGACGAAGAGGCGGAGTCGGAAAAGATCTTGACTCCGTCACTCCATGACTCCGTCACTTCGAATCATCCCCTGAACTCGCAGATATCCGCGAAGTCGCAGAAATCGCAGTGGCGACCGGGCGTCGGCGTGTAGTCGCCGCCACGGATCCGGTCGATCTCCGCGCTCACGCCCTCCTCGAAGGCGACTAGCTCGTCGTCTTTGGCCAGGAAGCTGACCTTGGTGCCGTCCTCCAGATATTCGTAGGTCAGGCGGCCGGGTTTGAGGCCCAGGAGCCGGCCCGCGGCGATCTGATAAAGCATCAGCTGGCGCTTGTCCTCGGCCTTGACCTTGGTCTCGCCTTTCGACTGGCCGGTCTTGTAGTCGATGATCTCGACTTCGCCGCCCGGCAGCTTGTCGATGCGGTCGATCTTGCCGCGCACCCAGTAGGAACCGAGCCTGACCTTGAAGTCTTTTTCAAGGAAGAGCGGCTCCGGATGCAGTTCGGTGACGCGTCTGTAGAACGAATCGAGGATGGCGCGGCCTTTCTTGCGGTAGCTGTCCTTGATCTGGGCGGTCGGATACCAGTCGTCGATCCAGGCGGCCTCGTACATCTTCTCGAGCTCTTCGCGCGAGACCGGCACCGCGTCCTGGTCCGCCGCGGCGGCGGCTCCGAACAACTGCTGTTGGCCCATCCCCCGCCGGTCGGCGTATTCTTCCATGAATTTCTGGAGCGTCGAGTGGATGGTCTTGCCGAAGCTGAAGTGGCCCTTGCCGAAGAGCGGCAGTTTCAGCACGTGGGCGTATTTATATTGCAGCGGGCATTTGGCGTAGGCCGCGAGCTGCGTGAAACTGAAGTAATTGGGCGGCGCGAGTTTGGGCGCGGCTGACGGCCCCTTGGCGGCCGGGAGATCCGGCAGCGTTTCTACGGACGGGGCGGCCGCGGATGTCGGCTCAAAACCGAGCTCGGCGATGAAGCGCGACGGTTTTTTCTTGGTCTTGCCGCCGTAATCCTCGGCCGAGGTGAAGAACAGGCCGTCCTTGGCGCGGGTCATGGCGACGTAGAACAGGCGGCGTTCCTCTTCGAGATGCATGTCGCCTTCGGGGATCTTTTCTTTGGCGAGCGCGTCCGGCAGTTCGATGCCGCCGCCGCGTTCGATCGAGGGGAAGCGTTTGTCGACCAGGTTGACCACGAAGACATACGGGAATTCGAGGCCTTTGGCCGCGTGGACGGTCATGAGCCGGACCATGTCCGGTCCGGTCTCGACGTCGAAGCTGAGCGAGCCTTCGTCGCCGGAATCGCGCTCGATGGCGAATTCTTCCATGAAGTGGCGGAGCGTCGGCTCGTCGTGGCCGGCTTCGAACCGGCGCAGCCGCGACAGGAACTGGTTCAGATGGCTCGAGCGTTCGCGCGCCTCGGCGGTGTCGTCGCGTTTGAGTTCGGCCGCGTAGCCGGAATCATAAAGGAAGCGCACCAGCATCTCGGAGACGTTCTTGCGGCCGGCGAGCTGGGAATGTGTGGCGAGCTGGCCGAGCAGGCGGTCGATCGTCCGGCTCGTCTCCGGTTTCAGCCGCAGTAGTTCTTGTTTCTTGAGCGTCTCGTAGAGCGACTCGGCCTTGCGGCGGGCCTGATGCGTCAGATTGACCAGGTCTTCGCCGTCGATGCGGTACGGCGGCGAGGACAGGACGCGGTAGAGCGCCGGACTCTCGTGGTAGTTGTCGAGCAGTTTGAAATAGGCCAGGCAGTCGAGCACCACCGGCTTGGCGTAGAGGCCTTTGAGCGCCAGGAATTGGTACGGGATGCCGCGACGCTGGAGTTCATAGGAGAAGGCGTCGGCGCTGGAGTTCGAGCGCGCCAGGATGCAGAAGTCGCTCCACTGGCCGTCTTGGAGGCCGTTCTTGATCTCCGTGATGCGATCGGCCACGCCGGCCACTTCATCCTCCGCGGTGGCGAAATGCAGGTGCTCGATCGGGGCGACGCCCGGACGGTTGGCCAGCAGTCGTTTGCTCGCGGCCGCGCCCAGACGGACTTCAAGGCGGTTGGGGTCGTTCTGTTTGATGAAATCATGCGCTCGGTCGAGGATATTCTGGCGCGAGCGGTAGTTCTGGGTCAGCAGGATCTCGGCGGCGTCCGGAAAATCATCCTTGAACTGCAGGATGTTGGCCACGGAGGCGCCGCGGAACTTGTAGATGGCCTGGTCGTCGTCGCCGACCACCACGATGTTGCCATCCTGAGGCACGAGCAGTTTCAGAAGTTCGTACTGCGCCCAGTTCGTATCCTGGAATTCGTCGACGATGATCTGTTTGAACTGAGCACGATATTTGTCCAGCAAGCGGCGGCGCGTCTTGAAGAGCCGCAAGGTGTAGAGCAGCAGGTCGCCGAAATCGAGACAGCCGTTGTCGAGCAGTAGTTTCTGGTAGACGTGGTAGGCGTTGGCGATCTCGGCGAGCCGGGACCGTTCTTCGGCCTCGGTCGCCACGTCCTGATCGAGCGCGGCGTTCTTCACGAACTCAAGATACTCCTCCGGCGAGACGGCTTCGTCTTTGGCGCGCGAGAAATGGCCGAGCAGCGCGTGGATAAACTTGGCCGGATTGCCGAGCGGCCGGTAGTAGTCGAGATCGAACTTGTCGAGGTTGCGGCGGACGAGCAGATAGGCGTCGGTCTCGTTAAGCAGCCGGAAGTCGTCCGGCAGGCCGATCTCGAGCGCGTGCTCATGCAGGATCCGCTGGCAGAAAGCGTGGAAAGTCGAGATCCAAAGATCGGTGTAACCCAAAGGCAGGAGCGCGTCGACCCGCTCCACCATTTCGCCGGCGGCCTTGTCGGTGAAGGTCAGCGCCAGGATCTCTTCCGGTTTGGCGCGGGCGGTCTGCACCAGCCAGGCGATGCGGCGCGAGATGACCATGGTCTTGCCGGTCCCGGCGCCAGCGACGATCAACAACGGTCCGTCGCCGTGGACGACCGCCTGTTGCTGGGCGGCGTTCAGATCGGCCAACAACGGATCAGTGGCCGCGGCTGGCGGCGTTTCGACGGTCGGCACGGGTTTGCTCTTTTTGACGGTCACACCTTGACTGCGGGGTTAACTCGTGATTAGATTGGATGTCGCGTATTTCGTACTTTCTAATCCAAAGGAGGATCAGATGTCCAGGATACTCGTGGTTGATGACGATCAGGTGATCAGGGAACTGCTCCGCGAATGCCTGTCGGCCGAAGGGCACGAGGTTTGCGAGGCCGCGAGCGCCGAAGAAGCGCTTAAGCTCATTGCTTCCGGCATCAAGTTCGACGTCATGGTCACGGACATGGAGATGCCTGGCCAGAGCGGCGCCGAGCTCATCGGCGGCCTGCGCCAGCGCGGCTTCCGCCAGCGGATGGTCGTCGTTTCCGGCCAGTCTTGGCTGGATGTGGTGCCAGGCGCCGATGATGTCATCGCCAAGCCGTTCCATCTGGAGCGGCTGATCGACGCCGTCAGACGTTCGGACTGAACGTCTCAGCCCCCTCTTTCAGGAGGGGGTTTTCTTATATCTGGAAACTGACGACAGCGTTCATTGTACCCGGATGGGGGCAGGATTAAAAGTTGGAGAGTGCAGGAGTGCTGAAGTACTGGAGTGCAGGAGTGCTGAAGTACTGGAGTGCAGGAGTGTGGGAGAGACGGAGTCATGTCGCTCGCGAGCGACGTGGTGGAGTCAGGGAGCAATCATAACTCCCCAACTCCCACACTCCTTCACTCTCTCGTTATTAATTATGAAAAACCCCGCGTCAGGACGACGCGGGGCTGGTCTTAGAGAGCGCAACGCTCAGAGCGGCCGCATGGGCAGAGTGCCGGCGGCAAGCCAGGCGCGGATCTGCTTGGTGCCCACGAGCTTCACGTTGATGCCGTAGTTCGTCTTGAGCAGGGCGACCTTTTCTTTGGCTTTGGCCTTGAAGTCGGAATTCATCCCTTTGGCTTCGAGGCCGTGGATGACCTCTTCCTGGCCAGTCGTCTCGTCGCGCCAGACGAAAGCCTGCTTGTCGAAGATGAAGTCAGGCACGTAGATGACGGCCGTGTGTCCCGTGCGCTGCGGCGGGCGTCTCAGGACGAATTTGACGTTCGGCGTGAACGCCACCTTCATCTTATGGAGAAGTTGAGCCAGGAGGAATTCCCCTTCCGTGGCGTATTGGATCCCCTTGTAGATGAGGTCGGCTTTGCTTTTCCTGCCGCAGCCGCCGACATCTGTGCTCTTCAGAATGACGCCGTCCCAATTAGCAAGGTCAGTCAGTTCTGCCATTGCGTCTCTCCGATCTGTTGTTGAAAGAGCGTATTTCTAACCTGACATATCAGCTGGCTGGCGTCAAATGAAATAACGCCGCTTAAAACGGCGTCATTTCCGGCAGGCAACCGCCTGATCGGCGGAGCTTATTTTTGGGCTTTCTGGGCCAGATCGGATGGCTTTTTCTTGGCTGAATACAGTAAGAGGATCTTTTCTCCCAGTTTCCGGTGATCGTTGATGTTCAACAGGCCTTTCACGGCGTCGAAACCGATGATCGCATCGGCCGGATCTTTGGCTTTGTTGAGAACTTTGACCATGACCTTGACGGCTTCCTCTTTGGCGTCAGCGTCAATCTCCTCGGCCTCGGTTTCAATCCCGGACGCTTCCATTCCGCGCTGTTCCAAAGTATCGGCCACCAGTTCGCGGATGGAATGGATGAATGTGCGCGCCAGCGCTTCGGTGCCGCTATTGTCGAGCTCGAAGACCACCCGATTGTCGTCGAGAGGGACGATCTTGGCTTCCTGGAAGCGCTCCAGCCGCGGGTGCCGCGATCCGAAGCTGACGAGTCGGGCCACGAGCGTCCGGTATTCGCCGTCGTTCTCCCGGTCGAGCCGGGTCTTGGGTCGGAGCTGGCCGCGGTTGATGTATTGTTCCTCAAGCAGCGTCAGGGTCGCGTCCACGAGGCGGGTGGCGAGGCCGGATCTGTCCGGCGAATTCGCGTAGAGCGGCTCGTAAGCCAGGCGCAGATGGCGGATGAACGCGGAGGCATCGCGGGCGACTTGGGACGCTTCCAGCGGCCGGGCGGATTCTTTTTTCTCAACCTTGGCCGGTTGCGTCGGAGCATTTTCGATCCTTGGCGGCCGAGGCGGCTTGTCGCGGTGTTCCACTGGCGCGGTCTCGGCTTTGAGGGTCGGCGCCGGAATCGGCGGTTCGGCCTGTTCTTCGCGTTCAGGCGCTGGCACTAAAATTTTCGGCGCGGCCTTTTCCTGGCGTTCAGTCGCCGGTCGGTCGGTTTCCGCGGCCGCCGCGACGCCGAAACCTCCGCGGTTCAGTTCCGCGGTGATGATATCTTCCCGTTTGCGCTGCAGCGCTTTGCCGTACCAGTCTTTCCAGGTCTGGTTCTCTCTCCAATATTGCCGGCCGCCTTCGCGCCAATAATCATTGGCGATCTGGTTCAGGTTCGGCGGCAGGATATCCGGGTCGGCTGACCGGCTTTTCTTTTCGATCCAGGGTTCTTCGCCAATGTTGATCATCTGGTATTGCGGCACGAGCTGACTCTTCGAACCGGAAATTTCCTTGCGGCCGTATTTCCACTTGGGCAGCCAGACATCAGGCGCGTCATCCTGGCTGCGCTGCGGATCGAAATGCAGGCGGAGGCCGCCTTCATTCTCTTTGCCGTCCAGGCTGCGGCGCAGTTTTTCGCAGTAAGCGAGCATTTCTTCCGGGGACACTTCGCCGGAAGTGATCTGGGCGGCCAGGGCTTCGGGCAGCCGGATCGCGGTCCGCTGAGGATGCCGGGTGATCTCGGGTTGGCCGGTCTGTTCGTTCAGCCGCTGCTTGGTCTCGAAAATCAGAAAGCCGCCCGTTTCCCGGTCGGGTTTCAACAGATAATTCTGGAAGACCCATTTATTGGGCCGCTGGCGGGTCCTTTCGACGTTCTCTCTTTTTTCCGGCTGCCGGGGTTCAGGTGCCGGCTCATTCTCCGGCCGGGTCTCTTCAAAAGTCTCCGGTTCGGTCTGGTCGGCGGCGTAGCGCGCCTTCAGATCAGCCTGCGCCGTTTCGTCTAGTTTTAGAAAATCCTCGTCTTGCCAGATCGAGGAAAAATCAGGTTTAGCGCCGCCGGCAGCGTAAAGCCCGGCGACCACCTTCAGTCTTTCTTCAACGATAGCGGTTCCGGTTCCGGGTTCAGCCTGCTCATCCGGTCGTGTCCGTTTGGGGTCGGCCATAGATATACTTGAAGGATATACCTCTATAGGTTACCAAAATTCAGCCTGGACGTCAATCCGTAAAGTTGTCAGCGAGTCTTGACAAGACAGGTATTTTGTGCTATATTAAGCCGTTATCGTTCCTTCATAATTGATGATCGCACTAAGCGTTCCGAGCCATCGCGTAAGCGGCGGCCAAGGACGTTTCACATAGAGCACAATAGCGATAAGCGGCGGCTCCATGGTGGGGCTGTCGCGCGATTCACGCCGCTGGTCCCGTCGGGAACTGCGGCGCCACTCACCCCTCTACGGAGGGCACGGAAGCGCTTCGGCGCTAAGGAGAGTCAGATGAGCCAGAACCGCAACCAGAAGAATCAGCAGCGCGCCCAAGTCAACGCCGGTAACGGCAAGAACTGCCAGCAGATCGAGATCGTCTTCGCCGAACAGACGTTCGACGGCCACAAACGGATGATCAGCTACCTGGGCGACGGTACGGTGGTCCACCCCGGCACGCGCCGGTTCCACCCCAAGGCCGGCACCAAGTATCTCTGCTCCGTGAGATCCGTCGGTCGCGGCAAGGTCGGTCTTGCCAAGCCGGCGCTGCCCTACACGCTGTCCCCCAGCGAGTGGGTCGCTGCCAGCGAGCTCCGCACCTGCCTCGTGGCCACGCTGACGTTCCGCAAGCAGAATCGTCAGGACCGGAACGGCCAGGAAAGCGTGCGGCTGATCGCCTGGGACAACGGCCAGGCCGTGTTCCCCGACGACGGCGTCGAGATGCCGGTCGAGAAGCCGGTTACCTGTCTGTTGCGCGAGGCGGGAACGGTGGCGTTCGCGCTGCCGCTCACGATCGAGGCTCAAACCTCACAGACCGGTCTCGTAACGTTGGCGGAAGTGGCCGGTGAGCTCAGTCTCAAGGATCTGGCTTTCGTCATCGTTCGCGATACGATGGCCAAGCTGGGTACGCTCGGCACGCCGCGCAGCGAAAGCGATGTCGAGGATGTCCGGCGGTATCGCAACATCTACGAGATCCTCGGGGTTCCGGAAACAGCGACAGCCGATGAGATCCGGCGCGCGTACAAGTCCAAGGCGCCAGCGGTCCATCCGGATCGCGTACTCCAGGCTTTCGGAGGCAAGGACAAGGCTCCGGTCTTGGTCCGCAAGAATGCCGAGAATTACTTCGCGGCGCTCACCGAGGCGCACGAACGGGCTCTCGAACTCATCGAGCGGCGCGGTCGGAGCGCAGAGAAGCCGGTCGCGGCGAACAAGCCCAAGGCCGAAACAGCCAAGGTCGCGACCCCCGTGGTCAAGACCGAAGCTCCGAAGCCCGTGGCGAAGCCGAGATCGTCGGTCGTCGTGAAGCCCGGCGTCGAGGACATCGCTGAGATGCTCGTCGCCGCTGTCTGCGGCGTGAGTTCCACCAAGGACCTGGCTGATGAGGTCGAGCGGGACAAGCGCGTCGCCGTCAAGGAAGCTGCTGAAGCCAAGGCTAAGGCCAAGGCCGAAGCCGCCAAGAAGGCCAGAGCCAAAGCTAAGGCCGAAGCCGCCAAGAAGGACATGAGCGCGATGACCGCCAAGGAGAAGTTCGAAGCCAAGTACGGCGACAAGGCGAAGACCACGGCCGCAGCCTCCAAGCAGGCCAAGGTCGAGGCCAAGCCGGTCGAGGAGAATGGCCAGAAGTCGCTCGCCGAGCAGCTTCAGAGCCTGAAACTCGGCCAGTAGCCGAAGCGATCATCATCCTACCCAGTTCTTTCTCGCCTAATAAAGCGGCCCGACACTCGTCGGGCCGCTTTTACATTTTGGTAAGTTGCGGAGTCAGATGGCTTCGTCTCTTCGTAACTCCATGACTTCGTCTCTGTTCATACTTTCAACCCAAATAATCCCACCGTATTCTTCAAAGTCCGCGCCGCGACCTCCTCGACCGGCAACTGCCTGATCCTGGCGATCTCGGCCGCCACGAATCTCACGTTCGCGGGCTCGTTGCGTTCGCCGCGATGCGGCACAGGCGCGAGATACGGTGCGTCGGTCTCGACGATCAGTCGGTCGAGCGGTACCTGCCGCGCGATGTCGGCCAACACCTCGCCTTTGGCTTTGTCCGCGGCCCGCGGCGGATAGGTCACGATGCCGGTGAAAGAAATATAGAATCCGAGATCCAGATAGCGCGCCGCGTCCTTCCAGGAGCCGGTGAAACAATGGATGTCGCCGCGCACCGGGCGGCCGGCGGTGCGATACTCTTCGAGGATGGCGATGACGTCGTCGTGCGCGTCGCGGCAGTGGATCATGACCGGCAGCCCGGTCTCGAGGCTCAGGTCGAGATGCGACCGGAAGACCCGCGCCTGGCGGGCCTTGAATTCGGCTTCAGCGACATTTTTGGGACGATGAAAATAATCCAGGCCGCATTCGCCGAGGCCGACGACTTTCGACGAGCGGCCGATGAGTTCGCGGTAACGCGCGGCGTCAAAAATCTCCTCGCTGCCCTGAGCGGAGGTCTCTTCCTCGTCGGCCTCCCGCTCGAACAGATGAATGGGGTGCAGGCCGATGATGCTCCAGACGCCGTCGTATTTCTCCGCCAGGTCGACCGCCGCCGCGCTCGTGTCGCGCTGCGTGCCGACCGTGATGAGGCCGATCCCCTGCTCCAAAGAACGCCGGATGACCGCTTCGGCGTCGTCCTGGTACGCGTTGAAATTGACGTGGCAATGCGCGTCGATGAGTTTGAGTTGGGCCGGGGCCATACTAGGGACGCAATTTATTCAGGACCTTGAGCGCGTTATCGGTCGTGGTTCTGGAGACCTCCTCGATGCTCGCGCCGCGGATCCCGGCCACGGCGGCGGCCACGGAGAGCAGATAACTCGGTTCGTTGCGGCGGATGCTGAACGGGTCCGGCGTCAGGTGCGGACAGTCGCTTTCGAGCACCAGTCTAGTGAGCGGCGCTTTCTTGATGATCTCGGTCTGATAGGAACCGTGGGTCAGCAGTCCGGTGAGTGACAGCATGAAATCGACGTTGAAATAGCGGCGCGCCTGTTTCCAGTTGCCGGAATAGCAGTGGACGATGCCGCGGCAGTCGAAGCCGCGCGAGGTCTTGTCCCAGGTCTCGAGGAGTTCGAGCAGATCGTCGTGCGCCTCGCGGCAATGCAGAAGGAGCGGCAGCCGCAGCTCTTCCGACAGCTGGAGGAATTTGCGGAGGACCTTTTTCTGGTTCGCTTTGATGAGTTCCGCGAGGTGCGCCTGCGGGTGGCGGCGCGGCACGTCGGGCAGTTCGTGATAGTCGAGTCCGCACTCGCCCAGCGCGACGACCTTCGGATGCCGGGCCAGCTCGGAGAATTTTTCCAGGTCGAGCAGCTTGTCCTCCGCCAGTTCTTCGGCGCTCACTTTGAGCGGATGCAGGCCGATGGCCGCGTAGACGCCGTTCGGGTAGCGCTCGGCGATCTCCACCGCGCGTTTCGACGAAGCGTAGTCGCTGCCGAGCGTGATCGCCCAGACCTCGTTCTGCTGGGCGTGCTTCACGACGATGTCGAGATCCTGGGCGTAGATGTCCGAATCCAGGTGGGCGTGAGTGTCGATGTATTTGGGCATAAGGCGCGAGCCGGCGCGGAACGGTCCGAAGTTAGATCACGGAGTTGAGGAGCCGGACGGCTTCCGGCAGCAGCGGCGAGAACAGCGAACCGATGAGCGCGAGCGGCCGGATGAACGGCGAATTCTGCAGCAGGAGATCGAAAGCCACGCTCACCGGGAAGCGGCTGATGAAGTAGACGGCGACGCTGAGATACAGGGTGCCCTCGAGCAAACCGAAGGCGGCGCCCAGCAGGCGGTTGATGGTCTTGGTGAACGGGATGATGGCGATGATCTTGAAGACCTTGTCGATGAGGCTGAGGAGCAGCCCGAAAAGTTTTCCCGTGAGCAGGAAGAGGAACAGGAACGAGAGGATCGAAGCCAGGCTGAGGTTGTCGCCGATGAGGGGCGAAAGCCAGGCGGCGACGCCGGCGTAATAATGCCCGGCCACGGCCACGCCGACGAACAGGCCGACCAGGGCGCCGACCATGTGGATAAGACCGAACCAGAAGCCGGCCAGGATGAACCCGCCGAGCAGGACCAGTATCGCGATATCGATCACCGACATAAGCGTCGAGTTAAGCCTTGTTCTCGCTTTCGATCCGCGGGAAAAGCGGCTCGCCTTTCGCTATCTTAGCACCTTCCGGCAAACCGCCCCAGACCTTGGCCTCGGACCAGGATTTTTTGGCGTCCGCGGCGGCCGCGCCCAGCTGTTCGAGCATCCGGGCGGAAACGTCGGGCATGAAAGGCCGGAGCATCCAGGCGGTCTGGCGCAGGTGCTCGAGCAGGTAGTAGATGGTCTTCGCGAGCGCCGGGCGGTCGGTCTTCGCGAGCGCCCAGGGCTTGGTCTCGTCGATGTGTTTGTTGTCCCAGCGCAGGCCGACCCAGATGACCTCGAGCGCGGCGCCGAAATCGGCCTGGCTTAGGGCGGCTTCGTAGTCCGCCCAGTCTTTGGCCTGGTCGATCGGAGCTTCGGCGCAGCCGCCGCCGTCCGCGGGCACGAGGCCGTCGAAATATTTCTCGGTCATGGAGAGGACGCGGTGGAGCAGGTTGCCGAGTTCGTTGCCCAGATCGTTTTGGTAGCGGCCGCTCAGGCGTTCGAACGAGAAGTCGCCGTCCTGGCCGAAATTGATCTCGCGCAGCAGGAAGTAGCGGATCGGATCGAAACCGAACTTCTTGACCAGCTCGCGCGGGTCGATGGCATTGCCCAGAGATTTGGAGATCTTGTCGCCGTTGATCGTGAAGAAACCGTGGGCGAAAACCTGTTCGGGCAGCGGCAGTCCGGCGGCCATAAGCATCGCCGGCCAGAGGGCGCAATGGAATTTGATGATGTCCTTGCCGACGAGATGGACCTGGGACGGCCAGAAGTTGGCGAAGCGCGCGTCGTCCGTGCCGTAGCCGATGCCGGAGAGATAATTGATGAGCGCGTCGAACCAGACGTAGATGACGCTCTTCGGATCGCCCGGAACCGGGATCCCCCACTTCACCGATTCGCGGGAAATGCTGATGTCAGCCATGAACTTGTCGACGTAGCTCCGGACCTCGTTGCGCCGCGATTCCGGCCGGATGAAATCCGGGTGGCTGTCGATGTGGTCGAGCAGCCTCTGGCGGTAGCTGGACAGGCGGAAGAACCAGTTCTTTTCCCGGATCTGTTTCGGCGGTTTCTTGTGGATCGGACAGTCGCCGTCGATGAGATCAGTCTCCGTGACGAACGCCTCGCAGCCTTCGCAGTAGAAGCCGCTGTACTCGCCGCGGTAGATGTCGTCCGGCTGGTTGGTCTTGACCGCTTCCCAGAATTTGTTGACCGCGGCGATATGGCGCGGCTCGGTCGTGCGGATGAAGCCGTCGAAGGTCAGTCCGAGCTCGGACCAGGTCTGCCGCCAGACGCCGCTCATCTCGTCGAGATATTTGCCGATGTCGCTCTCGCCGGCCTTGGCCGCGGCTGCGACGTTCTTCTGGCTGTTCTCATCCGTGCCGGTCAGCAAAAAAACCTCCTCGCCCAGGAGCCGGTGGTAGCGCGCCAGCACGTCGGCCGCGACGGTCGTGTAAGTATGGCCGATGTGCGGCCGGTCGTTGACGTAGTAGATCGGCGTCGTGATGTAGAATTTTTTATTCGCGGTCATAGGTTCGGTCAGTTGGCCGGAGCGGACGCAGCTCATGGGAGCAGCGGGTCATTTCCGGTCTCTTTTCTTGTCGATGACGATGACAAATTCGCCTTTGGTGCTGGTCTTCGCCAGAGCCTCCAGGACCTCGGCGGCTTTGCCGCGATAAACGGTCTCATGGATCTTGGTGAGTTCGCGGCAGACGCAGAGATCGCGGTCGGGATCGAGTTCGGCGAACGCGGTGAGCAGTTTTTCGATCCGGTGCGTGGATTCGTAGACGACCGCCGTGCGCGGCTGATCCAGGATCTCGCGCAGGAACGTCTGGCGGCCTTTCTTGTGCGGCGGGAATCCGAAGAAGACGAATTCGTCGGCCGGGAAGCCGGCGATGGACAGCGCGGCGGCCGCAGCGGACGGTCCGGGGATCGGGATCATCTGCGTCTCCGGAGCGAGCGCCAAGAGGTCGCGGACGAGCCAGGCGCCGGGGTCGGAAATGCCGGGCGTGCCGGCGTCCGAAGCGAAGCCGATCTTCTTGCCTTCGCGGAGCATTCCGGCGATGCGGTCGATGCGCTGGCGGTGGACCTCGTCGCGGTAGGATTCAAGCGGGATCGAGAGGTTATAGCGTTCGAGAAGCCGCACGGTCACGCGCGTGTCTTCGCAGAGCAGCAGGTCGAGCTGGCCGAGCACGGCCAAAGCGCGGACGGTCACGTCCTCCAGGTTGCCGATTGGCGTGGCGATGAGATAAAGCGTGCCCATGGCGGCCAGTATAACATCAATAAGGCGGAAAAACTACTGTCGCGGCGGCGTCTGGCGATCGATCCTCGGCTGCGCCCAGGTCGGGTCAACGATGATCTTCTCGGCGCCTTTCCAGGAGATCTCGAGCAGATTCGCCAGATCGAACTTGGCTTCTTCAGCGGCGGCGAACGCCGCGCTGGCTCGCGTCGCCGGCCGGTCCGGCTGGAACAGGCTGCAGCAATCCGCGTGCGGTTCGATGGAGATGCCGAAAGTGCCGATGCGTTTCGCTTGGTCGCTGATATCCTGCTTGTCGTCGCCGACGAGCGGACGGTAGATCGGCAGCGACGCCACGGCCGAGACCGTGGCGAGATTCTCGAGCGTCTGGGAAGCGACCTGGCCGATGCTGTCACCGGTGACGAGGCCGAGCGCGCCGGTCTGCTTGGCCGCTTGCTCCGCGAGGCGGATCATGGACCGGCGGTACAGGATGATGCGGAGCGCCTGGTCGGTCTTGACCGCGATCTCGCGCTGCAGGTCGCCGATGGGCACGAGCCAGAGCGCGGTCGGGCCCTGCCAGTCGGCGAGGACCGCTGCGAGGCGGCGTGCTTTGTCGATGGCTTCGCGGCCGGTGTAGGGATAGCTGTGGAAATGCACGAGGTCGACGCGGCAGCCGCGGCGCATCACTTTCCAGGCCGCGACCGGCGAATCGATGCCGCCCGAAAGTAGGGCCATGACCCGGCCGGCCGTGCCGACCGGCAAGCCGCCCGGGCCCGACAGGCGGCCGGCGGAGATCAACGCAGCTCCGGGTTCGACATCGACCTGGACCAGATGATCGGGATCATCCATTTGCACGCGGAGCTCGGGATGGGCTTCAAGGATCGCGGCGCCGACGCGGGCGCCGATCTCGGGCGAGGCCAGCGGAAAGGATTTATCCGAACGCCGGGCGCGCACTTTGAAAGTGCCGCTCGCGCCCTGGAGTTTGGCGGCGGCAAGCGCCCCGATGGCCGCGAGGTCGGCCGGACAGCGCTCGGCGAAAGAATAATTCGCGACGCCGAAGACCTGGCGGATGCGCTCGCCGAGTCTGGCAGCCAGCTCCGCGCTGAGTCCGCCCGGCGCGGTGGCGGCGATGTGTCCTTGAGAGCGCTGCCAGCGGAGTTCGGCCAGTCCCGCGAGCCGGTCCCGCAGGTTGCGAAGCAGCTGTTTTTCGAACAGACCGCGATTGCCGCCCTTCAGACAGACCTCGGCGGTGCGGATGATGATCGTGTCGAACATAATTTCGCCTAATTTAGCAGAAGCCGCCGCATCTGGCAATCGGCGCTGATCAAAAAAAGAGGCATTCATCGCGAATGCCTCCAGCGTACGTAAGCTTTGAATCCGTTCGGCGCCGGTCAGCAGCCGGAAGAGTTGCCGCAATCGCCGCCGCACTTCTTCTTCGGATCGGCAGCCGGAGCGTTCGGCGCGCCGCCGACCTGATTGCCGGCGATGACGGCATCGCGCATCTGGCTCGAGAGATCCGCCAGTGCGCCCGGCGAATGCGGCACGAAGACCGCGCTGGTCTTGGCGCTCGCGCCGATATCCTTCAGGGTGTCGAAGTACTGGGTCATGAGCACGAGCTGCATGACATCCTTCGCCGTGGTGCCGTCGACCGACTGCGTGAAAGCCTCCACGGATTCGCGCAGGCCGTTGACGATGGCCTTGCGCTGATTGGCGATGCCTTCGCCCTGGAGCTTCTTGCTCTCGGCTTCGGCCTCGGCTTTCTTGACCTGAAGGATCTTCTCCGCCTCGCCTTTCTCAGCGGCCGCGACGCGTTCGCGCTGGGCGGCGTTGATCTCGTTCATGGCCGTCTTGACCTTGGCGTCCGGATCGATGTCGGTCACCGGCGCCTTCAGGATGCCGTAGCCGAAGTCGTCCATGATCTCGGCGAGTTCGGTCTTGACCGCGTCGGCGATCTCATCCTTCTTTTCGAAGACGTCATCGAGCTTCATCTTGGGCACGCGCGCCCGGACGACGTCGTAGACGAATGAAGTGATCTGCTTCGTCGCGTCGCGTAGCTTGTAGTAAGCCTGGTAGACGCGGTCTTCCAGCACATAGTACTGGACAGCGACGATCACTTTGACGAAGACGTTGTCCTGGGTCTTGGTCTCGACCTCGACCTTCAGTTCGCAGTACTGCAGGGTCATCCAGCCGGCAACGCTTTCGATCCAGGGGATCTTGAAGTTGAGGCCGGCGTGGGCGACCCGGACGAACTTGCCGAACCGGGTGACCATCGCCACTCTTTGCTGCGGGACGGTGAAGAACGAGCCGAGAAAAGTGATGAGGGCAAAGATGCCGGCAACGATGCCGGCGGCGAGCAGGACGTAATCGGACGCTGACCACTCGGACATGACTCCTCCTTTTGGAAAGGATCGTCGCCGTCCGGCCGCGTGATGCGGCCTGTCGACGGTGATGCTCGGCAACTTATTTCAAGCGCGGCCGTTTGTCAACCGTTCTTTTCCCCTGCGGATGTGCTAAAATGCCGGCGTCGGAAGATCAATAACCTTATCGGTACCATATGAACGACATCGTCCTGCAGCCGCTCAAATACAAGGAATTGCCCGGCCTATCCGAACGCCAGCTCGCCGAGCATCACGACGTCCTCTACGCCGGCTACGTCAAAAAGATCGGTGAGATCCGCGCCGCGCTCGCCGCCGTCGACCTCGCCAAGGCCAACGCCACGCACAGTGACCTGCGCGAACTCAAGGTTGAAGAGACTTTCGCTCTGAACGGCGCAGTGCTGCATGAACGCTACTTCGACAATCTCAAGGCCGGCGGTTCGAAACCCGAGGGTCGCATCGCCGAACTCCTGGCGCGCGATTTCGGGTCCTATGAGAAATGGGCGGCCGAGGTCGCGGCTTGCGGCCTCGCGGCGCGCGGCTGGGTGGTGCTGGCTTATGATCTGAACGACGGCCGGCTCCACAATTACGTCTGCGACGTCCATAACCAGGGCGGCGTCTGGGGCGCTATTCCACTCCTAGTCCTCGACGTTTACGAACACGCCTACTTCCTGGATTACGCCACGGCGCGCAAGAAATATATCGAGACTTTCCTTGCGAACCTGGATTGGTCGGTGCCGAACGGCCTGCTCGGCAAGTTCAACCTGTAGCCGGAGCAGCAAAAAATCCGCCCAGTTGAACCGGGCGGATTTTTGAATGCTGTCATTTAAGTTCCAGCGCCTGAGCGATCGCTTCCTTGTCGAAGCCGACGATGATCTGGCCTTCGATGTCGAGAACCGGCACGCCCATCTGGCCGGACTTTTCGACCATGACCGCGGCGGCTTCGCGATCGGTCGAAACGTCGATGTTTTTGAAGCTCACTTGATGCTCCTCGAGATAGGCTTTCGCCATCTTGCAGTAGGGGCAGGTCGGGGTCGAATAAACGGTCACGGTTTTGGCCATAGGTCTGGTCGCTCAGTGATTAGAGACTCTGGATCAATTTTATCATGGTCCGGACTCCAAAACCAGTGCCGCCGAGCGGTTGGTGCGGGACGGATTCTTTTTCGGCCCAGGCCGGTCCGGCGATATCGAGGTGCGCCCAGGGTGCGTCGCCGACGAATTCCTTGAGGAACAGCCCGGCCGTGATCGCGCCGCCGTAGCGGGTGCCGCTGATGTTCTTCAGGTCCGCGACCCGGCTCTTGAGGCTGTCAGCGTATTCCGGCTGCAGCGGCAGCTGCCAGAGGAGCTCGCCGGCGGCAGCGGCGCAATTCATGATCTTGGCCGCGAGCGGTTTGGAATTCGCGAGCACGCCGGCCACTTCCTGACCCAGGGCGGTCATGCAGGCGCCGGTGAGCGTCGCGAGATCGACGATCTGATCGGGCTTGAGCTGCAGCGCGTAATGAAGCGTGTCCGCGAGCGTCACGCGGCCTTCGGCGTCGGTGTTCAGGATCTCGACCGTCTTGCCGGACATGGTCTTCACGACGTCGCCGGGACGGACGGCTTTGCCCGAAGGCATGTTCTCGCAGACGCCGGCGATGCCGTGAACCTCGATGTCCGGCGCGAGCTCGGCGATGACGCTCATGACGCCGAGCATGGCGGCCGCTCCGGCCATGTCGATCTTCATGTCTTCCATGGAATCGGACGGCTTGAGCGACAAGCCGCCGGAGTCGAAGGTCAGGCCTTTGCCGACGAGCGCCAGGTGTTTGCGCGGCTTACCGGCCGGTTTATAGGTCAGATGGATCAGGTACGGCGGTTCGTCCGAGCCCCGGGCCACGGCCAAGAGGCCGCCCAAACCGAGTTCCTGGAGCTGGTCTTTCTCCAGGATCTTCAGGCTGAGGCGCTTCGGGTCCGCGGCGGCGATCGTCTCGGCGACGCCGACCAGATATTTCGGCGTGGTCACGGAAGCCGGTTCGTTCACCAGGTCGCGTGCGAAGATCGTGGCGCGGGCGTTCAGTTCGCCGTCTTCGAGGCCTCGCTCGGCGGTCAGGACCAATTTTTTGTTTGCGAGCAGCAGTTGCAGGATCTTGGGTTCGCGGTCGGCGCGTTTTTTCGCTTCGACCTCCTTGTATTTGAGGAAACGATAATCCCCTAACCTCGCGCCTTCGCTCACGGCGGCCGCCACCTCGCGGAGCGGCGAACCGAGCGTCTCCGGCAGGAGCAGAGCTGTATCGGCGGCTTTGAGCGCCCGGGTCTGTCCCAGGACCGTGGCGGCGAAACGCCGGGCCGCGCCGGCAGTGAACGCTTTCACCCCGGTGCCGAGCAGCAGGATCTTCCTGATCTTCGACGCGCCGTCGGCGGTGAGCCAGGCCGACTCGCCTTCTTTGCCGGTCAGTTTTTCCTCGACCAGCAGCTTGGTCAAACGGCCGTGCAGCTGCTTGTCGATCTCCACGGCGGCTCGCGGCAATGTTTTCGCGCCGAGCGGCAGCGGAATGACGAGCAGCCCGGTTTCGAGCGCGGCGAGCGAGGCCACGACCTTGGTTTCTAATAGCATAATTTCGGGTTGGCGGATTATTAATGAATGAATTATAACAGATACGACCGATTACGTGTTACAATGACGCCACTTGACCTATGGCGTACGAAGAGATCACCGCCAGACTCCGGACCGAAGTCGACAGCTTGCGCGACCCGTCTTCGGGTTGTCTGCACGCGGAGACCGATCCCGGACGCCTTAACGCGCTGGACTCGCTGTTCTTGGCCTGGCAAAGGCTCGAGCGGGAACCGGAATCGGCTCGCCTCGCCCTGCTGACGCTCAAGGATTTTCAGGGGCAGGTCCATGATCCGGTGAATGGCGAAGCTCCGGGCATGATCCCGTCTTCGTGCCGGCCGCAACTCACGCCTTGGTCGCCGTGGCTGACCTCGGATTTTCAGGTCCTGGAGACCACGCCACTTTTCATCCTGATCGCCTGCCGCCTGCTTGCCGATTCCAAAGATCGGACGCTGCGAGACCTGTTATGGCCGCTGATCAGCCGCGCCTGCGGCTGGATCAACGAGAATATCCGGACCGGCGATTCCGGACTGCTCTTCCGAGCTGGCGACAAGCCAGGAACGCTTGTCCTGAACCACCGCAAGAAGATCCGTCCCGCTACCGTCGCCGCGGTGGAGATCCAGGGTTATGCTTACGCCGCTCTACGGCGCGCCGCGGCCCTGGCTGAGCGGTTCAGCGAAGCCGACGCAGCGGACACTTGGAACGGCCTGGCTGCCGGTCTGCAAAAAAAATTATCCAGCGATTTTTGGATCAGAAAAGACCGGTACTTCGCCCTGGCCATGAAAGGCCGGAACATGGACGCGGCGGTCACGTCGTTTCCGGGCCAGCTCCTGTTCACCGGAATCCTGAACAAGGTCCAGACTGAGCAGATCATTCGCCGGTTGTTCCGCGCGGATCTCTTCACGCCGTACGGCATCCGGACCAGATCGAGCGCTGATCGGTCTTTTGGTGCATCCTTGCCCCAGCAGGGCGCGGTCCGACCGCTCGACAACTGGATCATCAGCGAGGGCCTGCGCCTCGCCGGCCGGCGGCGCGAACAGACGCTGATCAAGACCGGGCTGTTGCGCGCGTATCGCGAACTCGGCCGCCTGCCGGAATATTATGCCGTGAGCCCCGCCGGTCAGCTGAGCGAGATACCGGAAGTGCCATGTCCGCACGCTTGCGCGTCGGCGGCGCTTTTGGGGCTGCTGGAAGATTAAGGAACGGCGGCGATCAGGAAGCCGTGAACAAAAATGGGGACCGCGCGGTCCCCTATTTTTATTCGCTCCGTCTCTCCCTGACTTCTGAGCTTTCTACAACCCCAACATCTGTCTGACCTCAGCGCTCGGTTTCCAGGGCGGATCGAAGACGACCCGGATCGAGACTTTTTTCAGTCCCAGGGCGCTCAATTTTTTCGTGATCTCCTTGACCATCGCCGGCCCGAACGGACACAGCGGCGTCGTGAAAGTCATAGTCAGCGCCACAGCCTGTTTTTTCTGATCGAAATCGAGCTTGTAGATGAATCCGAGGGTATAGATATCAATACCCAGCTCAGGATCGAGCTGACTCTTCAAGACTTCGATGATCTGGGCTTCAGTGACCATGGTCATTTTTTGCAGCGGCCGCTCACCGGCGCCTTGGTGAAACCTTCGAATCCCGCTGTTTCGATCTGAGCCGCGATCTCGGCTCCGCCGCTCGCGACCAGCCGGCCGGCGGCCAGGACGTGGACGCGATCAGGTTTGAGATATTCGAGCAGGCGCGTGGAATGCGTGATGAGCAGCACGCCGGTGCCGGCGCGGCGCAGCGCCTCGATGGTCGCAGCGATGATTTTCAGGGTGTCGACGTCGAGTCCGGAATCGATCTCATCGAGCAGTACATAGCGCGGTTCGAGCAGCAGGAGCTGCAGCATCTCCAGGCGCTTCCGTTCGCCGCCGGAGAAACCTTCGTTGACCCCGCGGGACGCGAAACTGTCCGGCATGTTCAGTCCGGCCATCTTCTGTTTCAGCAGGGCGTGGAACTCGACGACGCTTAAAGGCTTCGTCCGCCGGACGTTCACCGCCGCGCGCAGGAACGAAGAGACGCTCACGCCGGCGACCTCGGGCGGATTCTGGACGGACAGGAAGAGACCGGCGAGCGAACGTTCATCAGCCGCGAGCTTGGTGATGTCCCGGCCATCCAGCGCGAGCTTGCCGGCGGTCACGGCGTATTTCGGATGGCCCATGAGCGCGTTCGCGAGCGTGCTCTTGCCGGATCCGTTCGGTCCCATGAGCGCGTGCAGTTCGCCGGCCGGCAGTTTCAGATCGAGGCCGCGGATGATCTCCCGCCCCTCGCGGCTGACCGTTATTTTTTTGATCTCGAGAGCGGTGGTCTTCATAAGCCGTGGTTCTTCTGGTAGTCCGTGATGCCGGCCTGCAGCGCTTTGAGCGCAAGGGTGGCGCACTTGATCCGGGCCGGCCCGATGTCAACGCCCAGCCAGCCCGCGATGTCGCTGAGTCCGAGTCTGGAGGCTTCGACCAACGTCAGACCGACAGCGTTCTCGGTGAGCAGCGAAGCCGCGGCCTGGCTCACGGCGCAGCCACGGCCGTTGAACATGACCTTGGAGATCCGCTGTTTCTGATCGACGAGCACCTGGATATCCACGTCGTCGCCGCAGCTGAAATTAGCCTCGCGCTGGCGGAAGCTGGGGTGCGGCAGTTCGCCAAAATTGCGCGGCGACCGGTAGTGATCGAGGATGTTCTCGCGGTACATCGCTTCGATGTCGGTGTTCGCCGTCGCTCGCGGCGGCGCGGCGGTTTTTTTCTTGGCCCGCGGACTCATAATTTGAACAGCTTCTTGGCGCGACGGACAGCGGCGGCGAGCGCCGCGATATCGTCGGTATCGTTGTAGATCGAAAAACTCGCGCGCGTGGTCCCATTGATGCCGAGTTGCCGCATGAGCGGCATGGCGCAGTGATGGCCGCCGCGCACGCAGACGCCCTGGTCGCCGAGAATGTTGGCCATGTCGTGGACGTGGATGTCGCCGAGCGTGAACGAGACCACGCCGCCGCGTTCGGATCCCGCCGGCGGGCCGTAGAGTTTGACGCCGGGGATCTTGGACAGTTCCGCCATCGCGATCCTGGCCAGCGCCAGCTCATGCTCGTGGATGACGGCCGGATCCAGAGCGATCGCAAACTCGGCGGCGGCGCCCAGACCGATGCCGCCGGCGATGTTCGGCGTACCGGCTTCGAACTTCCACGGCACTTCGTTCCAGACGGCGTTCTCCCGCGTAACTTCCAGGATCATGTCGCCGCCATAAAGGAACGGCGGCAGTTCTTCGAGGCGGCTGCGCTTGCCGTAAAGCACGCCGCTGCCAGTCGGCCCGAACATCTTGTGGCCGGAGAAAGCCAGGAAATCGCAATCCATTTTTTTGACGTCGAGCGGACGATGGCCGGCCGATTGCGCGGCGTCGACGATCATGATCGCGCCCTGCTTGTGGGCCAGAGCGGCGAGTTTTTCGACCGGATTCACCGTGCCCAGGGCGTTCGAAACGTGCATCACCGAGACCACTTTGGTCGCGGGCGTGATGAGTTTGGCCGCCGCCGCGAGGTCGAGCTGGAAGTCGGGAGTGACCCCGATGAATTTCACGGCAAAACCGCGCTCGCGGGCGAGCTGCTGCCACGGCACCAGATTGCTGTGATGTTCCATGATCGAAACGACCACCTCGTCGCCCGGGCCGAGTCTGCGGCTCAGCGTGTAGGCCAGCAGATTCAGGGATTCGGTCGCGCCGCGGGTGAAGACGATCTCCCGGGGATCGGCGCCGATGAGTTTGGCGACCGGGATCCGGGCCGCTTCGTACGTTTCCGTGGCCCGAAGGCTAGCGGGATACATGCCGCGATGGACGTTGGCCCGATACTTCTTATAAAAACCATCCATGGCCGCGAGGACCGCACGCGGGGTCTGCGACGAAGCCGCGGAATCCAGGTATACGAAAGGCTTGCGGCTCTGGGCCGCGAACATCGGGAATTCCCGGCGCAACTGCCGGACCTCTTTTTTCGATAACATTCCTTTCATAGGCATGGGTAGGATGTGGCTGGAGCCAGTTGGCCGGCGATGAGACAAGAGACCATCTCTTCAAGCCCGAAATGCTGCATGCCGGAGACGATTGGCTGAAAAAAACCCTCGACCAGCAGTTTCGTCGCGGTCCGTTCGTCGAGGCCGCGGGACATCAGGTAGAACAACTGGTCGCGTTCGAGCCGGCCGACCGTGCAGCCGTGGCCGCATTCGATCTCATCCGTCTCGATCTCCAAAATAGGGATTGCACTGCTTTCCGCGCGCTCGCCGAGGAGTAGTGTATCCTCTTTTTGATGTGCTTCGCAACCCGGACAGCCGCGCGCGACGGAAATGTGGCCGCGATAAAGCGACCGGGCCGCGCCATCCAGCACGCCGCGGGCCAGGAGGTCCGAAGAGGTGGTGTCGGCCTGATGCTGCGCCGTTTGGGTCAATTCGAAGCGCGAGGAGCCGCTGCCGCAGAAGATCGTGCGGGCCACGGCCGCCGCTCCCCGCCCGAGCAGGCGGTTCGTGATCGAGCTCGAGGCGAAAGATCCGCCCAGCACGCACTCCAGCCAGACGACCCTGGCATTCCGGCCAAGCTTGGCGTCGCACCGGACGAATTCCGTGCTGTGGCGCTCCAGGTCGCGGATCGAAATGATCGTGACCTTGGCGTTGTCGCCGGCGTTCACGAACGTCGCGGCGGCGCGTTCGCCAGCGCCGGAAACATGTTCAATGATCGCCAGTTCGCTGCCGGCCGCGGCATTCACGACCGTCAGTTCTTGCGCGCTCTTATTAGAGAGCAGTTTGGTCTCCAGACGGAGCGGGCTTTTCAGATGTTCATCCTTGGCAGCCGTGATGACGCGGATTCGCGAGGCGGTCGCCGCGTGCCAGCTCCAGAGCCGATCCAGTTCGCTGACCGGGAACGCTTTCAGTCCTGATTCCAGTCCAGCCGGAACTGACCCGGCCATGGCGGGCAATTTTTCGCCGCGGGTCATCGCTTGATAAGGCAGGCGGATGGTTTTCGGGTCGAAACCGGTCCCTTGGCCATAACGGAAATCAGGGTCAGCGAGCTTTTGGAAGCGCTGCCAGGCGGCCAGCCGTCGGGCGCGGAGCCAGCGCGGTTCTGGTCGACCGACGATCGGATTTTCATCTTGATGGCGAATCAGCATAACTCAGGCGACCTTGCGGTCCATTTCCAGTTCGATCAGTTTGTTCATCTCGACTGCGTATTCGAGCGGCAAACGCTTGACCAGTGGCTCGACGAAACCGCCGACGATCATCTTGCGGGCCCGTTCTTCGGAAAGCCCCCGGCTGCGCAGGTAGAAGATCTCCTCTTCCCCGATCCGGCCGACCGTGGCCTCGTGGACCGCTTCGCTCGAGTTGTTGTCGACCCTGACGCGCGGATACGCCTTGGCGGTCGAGCGCCGGTCGAGCAGCAGCGAATCGCAGGTCACCGCAGCCTTGGAATCCCGGGCCGCCGCCGTGACGCGCACCAAGCCGCGATAAACGGTCGTGCCGCCGCCGCGGCAGAGGCTCTTCGAACGCGAGACCGACATCGTGCCGGGCGCGGCGTGGACGGCTTTGAAACCAGTGTCGAGTTCCTGGCCGGGGCCGGCGAAAGCCACGCTCAGGGAATCGGAACGGGCGCGGTCGCCCCGGAGGACGGACGCCGGATACAGCATGGTGACGCCGGAACCGAGATTGCCGCTCAGCCATTCGATCGAAGCGTCGCGGTCGACTACGGCGCGCTTGGTGTTCAGGTTGTAGGTGTTCTTGCTCCAGTTCTCGACGCTGGAATATTTCACCCGGGCGCCAGCCTTGAGGTGCAGCTCGACGCAGCCGGCATGCAGCGAACTCGCGGCATAGCGCGGCGCGCTGCAGCCTTCGATATATTCGACCTCACTGCCTTCGTCCGCGATGATCAGAGTGTGTTCGAACTGGCCGCCGCGCTCCAGATTCATCCGGAAGTAGGCTTGCAGCGGCCGCGTCACTTTGACGCGCGGCGGAACATAGATGAAAGTGCCGCCGCTCCAGACCGCGGCGTGCAGCATGGTGAATTTATGATTGCTCACGGGAACGCAGTCGGTCATGAAATAACGGCGGACGAGTTCGGGATATTTGCGCACCGCGACGTCGAGGTTCTCGAAAATGACGCCCTGGCGCCCCCACTCTTTCTTGAGCCGGTGATAGATGACGCCGGAATCGTATTGCGCGCCGGCGCCGGACAAGGCGTGGTGCTCGGCTTCAGGGATGCCTAGGAGATCGAAAGTGCGGCGGATGTCGCTGGGCACGTCTTTCCAGTTCTGGGCCTCGGTCGCGTCCGGGCGGCTGTAATAGACGATATGTTCAAGATCGAGTCTGGCCAGATCCGGCCCCCAGGCCGGCAGCGGGGTGTGCTGGTAAAGTTCCAGCGCCTGCAGGCGCTTCTCGAGCATCCAGCGCGGTTCATTTTTTTGCCGCGAGATCTCCAAGACGACCTGCTGGCTGAGTCCGGGGCCGGCCGAATATCCGGCCGTGACGCGGTCGGGGCGGTCGAGTTCAGAGATCAGATTTTTGGAACGGCGACTGGTCTTGGCCATAGGGTCAGCAAATGCGCCGGCGTCCGACCAATTGTCTGACGGTCACTTTTTTCAGCGAGCCGAGGATGAGCGTCTGGACTTCCTGCCAGACGTCGCGGCTGCGGCAATTGCGGCTCAGGAGACAGGTGCCCGGACCCTGGAGACAGCCGATCACGGCGATCGGGCCTTCGATGGCCTGGACGACGGCCGCCACGCTGATCTTCGCGGCCGGCAACGCCAGCCGGTAACCGCCGCCCGCGCCGCGCTGGCCCCGGATCAGACCCGCCGAGCGGAGCGGTCCAGCGATCTGTTCCAGATACCCCTGCGTCACCCCGATCCGCTCCCCGACCTCGGCCAACGACAAAGAAGACCGGCCGGCAGCGGCCAGTTCGCTCACGAGAAGCAAAGCGTGATGGAGTTTTTGCGGAACTTTCAGGAACATGATGAATCCTATTTAGATGATAGGATTCTAACAATTCTTCCTCAATTGGTCAATGTGGCCGGCTATTTTGGTTCCAACCGCGGCCAGCCGACCCTCGGACAGCCTCGGTCTCATCCGGCCGCGCGTAGTCATCGTCCAGCCTGAACGTAGTGCCCTTTTCCGGACCGGAAACTTCGGTGAACAGGGCGTCGGTCACGGCTTCGAGGCGATGTTTTTGGCCGACAGCGACCGTGTAACCCCGAAGCGGCTCCATCGGCAGCCGGTCCAGCTCTCCAATCCCGTTCTCCAGCCAGATCGCACCCTGGCCGGAAATGAGGCACACGGTCTCTTCTTTCTGATCGTGATATTGGAGCGACAGCCGTTGGCCGCCGCGCACGGACAGGATCTTGCCGGTCCGCTCCAGGTCCGGCGGCGTGTAGATAACTTCGAAGCCCCACGGCTTCTCGACGCGTTTTTGGAACGGCTTGTTCGGGTAATTCATAGGCTAGCGGATCAAGCCTAATGATAGCATAACCCAGCCAAAAGTTTGACCAACCAAATGTTCTTCGGTTTGTGAAATCGCTGGCAGTGTGGTTATAATATCTTTCAGTATGCAAGAAGAAAAACAAGGCAGATCAGGCTTATCTCAGGCTGCCAGCGCTCTATTTGCGCTGATTTTAGTCCTGCCCGCACCGGCGCTCGCGACCTCGATCTTCAATCCCCAGCTGATCCTGACGGACGCGGAGATGCGCGACGCTGACGCTTTGTCCTATTCCGAGATCGCGGATTTCTTGAATTCCAAGGGTGGTTTCGGATCCTGTTTCGATGCCGACGCGATCGACGGCCTGCTCAAGGGGACGGCTCAGCTCGTGGCGGACGCCGCCCAGCGTTACGAGATCAATCCCAAATATATTTTGGCGCTGATCCAGAAAGAATCGAGCGCTGTCGAATCAACCAAACCGAACCAGAAGCAGCTCGACTGGGCGGCCGGCTACGCCCTCTGCGACGGCTGCAAAAAGACCAGCCCGCTGGCCGTCAAATACAAGGGTCTGGGCAAACAGATCGATGTCGGCGCCGGCTGGATGGATTGGTTCATGGACAACCATGAACAACTCGGCCACATGGTCCAGCCGGGCGAGACCGTGACCATCAGCCGCACCAAGGTCACTCCGGTCAATCTGACGACCGCCGCACTTTACAATTACACGCCGCACCTGCACGGCAACCGGCTCCTGTGGAGCATCTGGAACCGCTGGTTCGGCGACAATCTGGGGCTGCGTTTTCCGGATGGTACGCTCGTGCGGAACGAGAAGACCGGCGCGGTCGCGCTGATCCAGAACGGCAAGTTCCGTCCGATCACGAGCCGGTCGGTCCTCGAATCCCGGTTCAACGCCGCGATCGCGATCGATCTCAATGAATACGATTTCGGGGTCCTGCAGGATAACGCCGCTGGCAAGCCGGTCAAATTCGCCGATCTGTCGCTCTTGCGCGTCGAGGACGGCACGATCTACCTGCTGCTGGGCGCCGCCAAACGCCCGATCGCTTCGGCCGCGGTGTTCGCCGCGATCGGTTTCAATCCGGAGGAGGTCGAAGAGGCCGCCGCCGCGGATCTCGAAGATTATCTGACCGCCGAACCGATCACGCTCGCTTCCGCCTATCCGACCGGCCAGCTCGTCCAGAACAACGAGACCGGCGGCGTCTATTACGCCGAAGCCGGAGTGAAACATCCGATCTGGGATAAGGCCGTGCTGGCGGCGAATTACCCCGGCCGAAAGATCCAAGCGCTGTCCCCCGCTGAACTTGAAAAACTGGTCTTGGGCGAGCCGGTCAGACTGGCGGACGGCGTCCTGGTCAAAACTCCGGACCAACCCTCGGTCTTCGTCATTTCGAACGGCAAAAAGCTGCCGATCCCCACGGAAGAAGTTTTCGTCGCTTACGGTTATAAGTGGGAGAATATCATCACCGCGCCAGCGCGAGTCCTGGAACTCCATGAGACCGGCGAACCGCTGATGCTGGTCAGCGAGACGGTCACGGCGACGATGGTCGGTCTGTGAACCGGCGGCTCACGAGAGAGGACTCATCCGATCCGGGCTGGCGCCCGGATTTTTCGTACGGACAATAAAAAACGCGCCGTTATAGGCGCGTGAAGAAAGTCCTGATCTCCGTGATCAACGATCCGTCTGTCCGATTCCGCCGTTCCGGATCATACGGATCCATGGACCGCGTTCGAAGGTCTGACACTCGGTCTTGAACGGCCTGACCTTGTAATTGCCGCTGGCCGCGAACAAGACCCGTCGGCGTTCGCTCACTGTGACAGTGAACCCGCCGTTGCCGCAGGCATTGGACGAGACCAAGACCTTGATGGTCAGTCCGCCGCCGTCATATCGCAACTGCCGAACGGAATGAACCGGCGAATCCTCCCGTCTTTCCGTCCGGCCGTGCTGGGCGGCGAAAGTAATGCAATCGTCAGCGAGTGCGTCAGCCTGCAAAGCGGTCAGCTTCTTGGTGTTCATTCTTTCTTTCCTCCTGGTCGTCTGAAAGAGCTCGCGGAATGTAGCAGAAACTCCGGTTCCGGTCAATCCCCCTCCAGTGTGCGCTCATGACTGACGAAAAGACCGCCCGTTCAGGCGGTCTTTTCGGGATATTCTTTTCTTTCCAGCTAGCTAGAAACCAGCGGCTTTGCACTGTTCGCAAAGCGTGCGGCCGTTGGCATCGCCGACCTGGCTGCAATATTGGGCGCTCGGCATGCTGGCGAATTGTGCGCAAGTGGTTTGGTTGACGGTGGTACCCTGGTCACCGCTCGGCGGTTGGGCCGCGGGCGGTTGTGCGGCAGGCGGCGCGGCTGGCTGAGCCAATGTTTTTGGCTTAAGCTCATCGGCGTTGATCGCCGGCAGTTCGACATTCAGATCGGTATCGACCGACAGATCGGTCTTGAAGCTGAGGCCGGTGAAAGCGCCGGCGGCCGAAGCGACGTACGGCGAACCGACGTTGAAGGCCGAGGCGTCAAGCGACGGGACCGGCGAGAAGGAGAAATCAAAGGACGGCGCGGCAATCTGGATGGAATCGACGCCAGTCGCCGCCGTGTCAGCGGAACCGTCGGCTTTCTTTTCCGCGCCCGATTTCACCTGTTCGATCTTCGCGATCAATTTCTTGCCCGCGTCAGTCTTGGTCATGATGACATAACCGCCGCCAGCCGCGGCGAGCAGCGCGGCCGCAATGATCAGGATGATCAGCGGCGCGATCCCGCGATTCAGGCGGACATTCGAGTAAGGGTATTTCATAGGGATGGCGGGAATTATTTCTCGGCCGGCGTGTCGGCGCCGGTGGTCAGGTAGAAAGCGTCGAGATCGGCGGCACCGTTGCTGGATTCGACCTTCTCGACGCGCATCTTGTGGTCGCCGGCGGTCAGTGTCACGTCAACGACCTTGTGCCAGCGGAATCCGCCCGGCGGATATTTGATCGAGCGGGCGGCGGCGTTCTCCTCGAACGGACCGAAGCGTTTGCCGTCGAAGTAGATGTAGATGCGCCGGACGCCCCACTGTGACGAGATGGCCGAAGCCAGATCGCGGACCCAGACCTTGTAGGTGCCGGCGGCTGGAACTTTGATGTCGTATTCGAGATAGTCCTTGGCGCGGCCCATGTACCAGCTGCCATTGCCGAAGTACGGCGGCCGCCAAGAAGGATTGACCTCGCGAGCCATCGGGTCGCTCACGCCGGTCCGGACGTTGAATCTCGCGGCATCCTCGGCCTCGATCCAGACCGCGACCTTGCCAGTCCCGGCCAGCTTGGAGGCGTTCTTCTTAATTGTGGCGGCGCGATCCTGGAGTCCCTTGGCTTTCGGGATGAGCTCGTCGAAACTGGTCACCATGAAGCCCTTGGGCGGCGAGGCGTCGGCCTGGGCGCAATCGGCCCGGAGCGCGGCAATCTTGTCGAGCACGGGCTTGGCATCATGTTCGAAAGTGATGTAGACATCCTTGCCGATCGCGCTGTTGATCCGGTTGCAATCGTTCGCCATCTGGTCCTTACAAGCCGGCTTGATGAGCTTCTCGTCGATGGACCGGAGTTCGGCGAGACCAGCGCTGATCCCGGCCGTCATCTCGTCGAGCAGACCGCTCACGGACCGGCAGAAAGCCTGGGAGCTCAATTTCTGTTCCGTGACCGCGCGCAATTCCTTGGCCTCCCGGCGCAGCTCGTCACCGGACTGCTTCAGCCGGTTAAGGGTCGCTGTCAGCCGCTCAAGACCGTCCTCAGGCGTGGCCTGCTGACAGATGCTGTCGACCAATTCGACGTCCTTGACGAAGTTACTGGTCATGGCCTCGACCCGCTTGAACTTGTTCTCGTTAGCCTTGACGTCGGCGCAGAAAGCGATGTTCTTCTTGACCGCGCCGTACTGGTCGCCGCAGCGCCAGATGTTATTGCGAAGCGCGGCGATGTCGCTGCCGGCGATCTCCTTGACGGCGGCCTGGAGCTGAGGCAGGACCTGCCGGCAGATCTGATCGCCGGTCTCGGCCAGGACTTTATTCTTGTCGGCCTCCAAAGCCTCGCCGAAGACCTTCACGTCCTCGGCGTCAGTCTTGACCTGCTGCAGCACGCCGATCAGTTCGTTGCGGTCGGTGTTTTCCGGATCCTGGCAGAGCTTTTCCGCCATCTCCATCCCGAACTGCAGATCGTCCAGTTTCTGGCCCAATTCGCCCAAGCGCGGGGCGAACTCGTTCACGATCTGGCATTCTTCGCTAGTGCTCGCTTCGCAGGGCGCCACGACTCCGGCGATCTTCGCGCTGTTCTCCTGGATCTTGGCGCGGGCGATGGCGAACTGTTCCTTTGCGATGGTGCAGCCTTTGGCCAGACCGACCGTGGCGGCCCGCTCGGCGTTGGCGCGGAAATCCTCCCACTTCTGGCGGAAATCATTGAGCGCTTTCTGGATCGCGGCTTCATCGTCATTCTCGATGGCGGCCGTCAATTTGACCTCCAAAG
>JBAYFM010000004.1 GCA_041667185.1 Patescibacteria group bacterium
CTGGAGTGCTGGAGTGCTGGAGTGCTGGAGTGCTGGAGTGCTGGAGTGCTGGAGTGCTGGAGTGCTGGAGTGCTGGTCCCCTTGCCGGAGGAAGTGAGCTATAATGGGAGTGCGGAAGTTTGGGAGAGACGGAGTTGGGGAGTGCTGAAGTGCAGGAGTGCTGAAGTGCGGGAGCCACGTCGCTCGCGAATGACGTGACGGAGAGATGGGATTGCTTCAGCCAGCTGCGCTGGCCTCGCAATGACGACGAGGAGAACGCCGGGTTCACCTCGCAATGACGACAAAAAGAATTATGAACATTGTGCGCGTGTCGGTATCGGAGGCTTCGAGACTCTTTGGAGTCTCGACCAAGACCGTGCGGCGAGCGATCGCTGTCGGCGAATTGACGTACGTCGTGGTGCGCGGACGATATAAGATAAATTTCGAAAGTCTGGTACGCTGGTCACAGGAACGACCGACCGTGAAGAACAAACTGAAACGCGAAGGCATCGGACAGTTCGTCGAGCAGTGGAAAATCAAGAACCGGCTTTACAGTCCGAATCCGAAGGTGTTGGAGAAGTGAAGAAGTGACGGAGTCAGGGAGAGACGAAGTGACGGAGTCAGGGAGTTGGGGGCTTATGAGAGTGCGGGAGTGCTGGAGGGCGGGAGTTATTAAAGAGATATTATGAACATGAATCGGGGGAAGACAACTGGCGTTGTGGCGGCTGCGGTGATCGTGGTCGGTTTGGCGTTGCTCTCCCCTGCTCCGGCGGCTGCGGCTTTGAAGACGCCGGCGGACAAGTTCGTCCGGACGGCAAACTATTATCTGAAAGCCGGCACGGACATCCGGCCGGAGCATTACGACCAGCTCGCGAAGTACGACCTCCTGATCCTGCCGGCCGAGGCCCAGGTCTACAACCGCACGCTTTTCGGCGAGCTGCGCAAACGGAACCCGACGATCCTGATCCTCGCCTACGTGCCGACGAAATCCTACAACTACAGCTGGGTCGATCCGCTGCACGCGAAACTGCAGGCCGGCCTGCAAGACGCGTGGTGGCTGCATGACCAATTCGGCGGCCAGGTCTCGGTCTGGCCCGGCACGGCGATGCTCAACATGGTCTCGGGCTGGGGCGACTACCTGCCGCAGTTCGTCGCGAGCGAGATCTGGGCGACCAAACTCTGGGACGGCATCCTATACGATGAATTCTCCGGCAACGTCTCGTGGGTGAACGGCGGCAACATCGACATCCACCGCGATAGCGGCAAGGACGATCCGACGCTCGTGGACGTCGCCTGGAAACGCGCCACGATGAACATGCTGAAGGCGACGCGCGACAAGCTCGGCGCCGAGGCCATCATCGTGACGAACGGCGATTCGACGGATGATCTGCAAGCCAACATCAACGGCCGGATGTTCGAGTCCTTCCCTACTCCGTGGGAGGCCGGCGGCACCTGGGCCGGCGTGATGAGCAACTACATCCGCCTGCAGACCCGGGTCGGTTATCCGGCGGTCTTCATCATCAACGCCAACACCGGCAACACCGGCGAGAACGCCGATTTCCGCAAGGTGCGTTTTTCGCTGGCCTCGACCATGCTCGGGGACGGCTTCTTCAGCTTTGATTTCGGGGAGACCGACCACGGACAGATCTGGAATTATGACGAACAGGGCGTGAAGCTCGGGCGGCCGCTGGGCGGACCGGTGAACCTGCTGGCACCGACCAAAAAGAACCTGACCGCCGGAGTATGGCGGCGGGATTTCGAGAATGGCGTCGTGCTGGTGAATTCCACGGACCAGCCGCGGAAGGTCGAGCTCAAGGAAGAGCTGGAGCGGATCCGAGGCGCTCAGGCTCCGGACGTGAACGACGGCTCCGTGGCGACGAGCGTGACCCTGGCCGCGAGCGACGGACTGCTGCTCCTGAAGCCGCTGGCGAAACTGATCGGGGCGACATTCCCGAACGGAGCTTACGCCCGGGTATTCGACAAGAACGGCGCCAAGGTCCGGAACGGGTTCTTCACCTACGTGGCGCCTTATGACGGTATGTCGTCGATCGTGCTCCGGGATATCGACGGCGACGGCGCGATCGAGAAGATCGTGGCGGAAAAGAACACCGTGTCGGTCAATTCGAGCGACGGGACGCGACGGGCTTCGTTCCAGCCGTACGGCGCGAATTATAATCTGGGGATCAATATCGCGGTCGGCGACCTCGACGGGAACGGCCAGCTGGAGATCGTGACCGGCACGGGAGCCGGGGCCGGGCCGCAGGTACGTATATATAATATGAATGGCGCGCCGCAGGGGTCGGGCTTTTTCGCCTATGATCCGAAGTTCCGGGGCGGGGTGCAAGTGGCGGTCGGCGACCTTTACGGGAACGGGCGCGAGATGATCGTGGCCGGGGCCGGGGTCGGCGGCGGGCCGCACGTGAGGATCTTCACCGGTTCGGGGCGGGCCATCCATCCGGGCTTTTTCGCCTATGATCCGAAGTTCCGGGGCGGGGTGCAGGTGGCAGTCGGCGACATTGACGGCAACGGGCGCGCGGAGATCATCACCGGGGCGGGCCCGGGCGGCGGGCCGCACGTGCGGATCTTCAACCGCGACGGGCGGTTGCTGGGGCCGGGGTTCATGGCCGCGGATGCCGCCGGCCGGGGCGGAGTGAGGGTCGCGGCTGCGGATATCAATGGGGACAAGATCGCGGAGATCGTGGCTTTGAGCACGGATATTTTTCAGTTTTCGTTGGCAAGGTAGGGGGTTGAGGGGGTGGAGGGGGCTGACGGGAGAGTGCAGGAGTGAGGGAGTGCAGGAGTTTGTGAGGGTGCGGGAAGCTCGGGTGGCTGAGCTCAGGGGACATCATCGAACGATGCTTTCTGAGCTGAACCGAATCGAGAAATATCTTAACGGAATATGAAGAAACAACCGAAGGAAACTGACGGACAACAGGCGGCGCGGCCGGTGGAGGCTGAGCCGGTCCTGAATACGGAGCTCGCGGAAGTGCGCGAGACCGAGAAAACTCCGGCCAAAAAGACGGGCAATATCTTCATCGGCACACTGAACGTCATCACGGGGCCGATGAAACAGCTCACCGATCCGGTAAAAAAGATCTGCTACGAACCGCTGCAGCTCCACTGGGAGGAGCGGTATAAGAAAAAGTACGCCCACCACGCGAGCAAGATGCTGATCCTCGACCTGGTGCTCCTGTTCACCGTCGGCGCGCTGGCGGTCGGCGGGATCTTCGCCTATTTCGTGCTGCCGGTTTTGCCGACCGCCAAACTGGTGGAGCTGAACGTGCTGGCGCCGAAACGGATCGTGAGCGGCGAGATCTCCAACCTGATCATCAGCTATCGCAACGAAACCGGATCCGAGCTGGCCAACGCCGAGCTCAAGGTGAGACTGCCGGATGGCTTCGTCGAAGCCGAGGCGTTGGGGAAGACCGGGGCCGCGACTACTCAGGCCAAGACCGATAGCGCGAGCGACGGCATCAAGACCATCGCGGTCGGTTCGATCAAGCCGCATGGGCTGGGCGAGGTCCGGATCAGAGGCGCGGTCTTCGCGCCGGTCGGGACCAAGGTGACCTTGTCGAGCGAGCTGGTCTACTGGGAAGAGGGGCGCTCTGAACCGAGCCGCAACGCGACATTCACGAACTGGCTCGTCGAGGACGCGGTGCTGCAGCTGGCTTTCCGCTCCCCCGATCAGGTGGTCCGTGGGCGGCAAGTGGCGGTGACGATCACTTACGCCAACCAGACCGAGGAGACGATCGATGCAGTCGTGATCAAACTCACGCCGCCGGATGACTTCCGTGTGACGGGCGCGGTGCCGCAATACGGCGACCGTTACGAATGGCGGATCAACAATCTGGCCGGTGGCGCCAAGGGCTCGATCACGGTCTACGGCTTCCTGCTCGCCGGAGCGGCTAAGCAGGCGATCCCGAACTTCTCGGCGCGCGGATATCTGCTCCTGGGCGGCAAGCAACTGATTGTCCAGGAGGTACGCGCGAATCTGGAAGCGCAGGCGACCGGTTTCAGCCTGGGACAGGAACTGACCGAGCCAGCTTCGAAGACCTCGCTGGATCCGGGAGAACAGGTCACAGTCACCGTGCGCTACCGCAACGGCGGCAACAAACCGATCCATAACCTGAAGATCTGGGTCGAACCGACGCCACAATTCCTGGCTGAGACCAAGAGTTTCACCTGGGATACGTCCAATGAAGCAAAACTGATGCGAATCGAGCCGGGCGAATCCGGCGAGGTCATCGCATCCTTCAAGATAAAGGAGATCATCGGCGCAAGCGATGTCGGCGCAGACGGACGTCCGATGATGGAAATCGCCGCGCGGGCACAATATTTCATGGATGACGACCTGACCGACCCGATCTTCGCGGATACGGCAGTGATCAGCCTGCCGATCACGACGAAACTCGCGATCGACGCTTCGGCGATCTACTACTCCAAGGATGGCGACCAGTTGGGAATCGGTCCCCTACCTCCACAGGTCGGCGAGACGACCAAATACTGGGTCTTCATCCAGATCACGAACACCACGAATACGGTGAAGGAAGCCTTGCTGGAGACCTGGTTACCGGAGAACGTCGGTTGGACCGGGCGCTACAGCGTGACCGCGGGCGCGTCGATGGCGCATCTGCCGACGAATGGCCGGATACTCTGGGAGATCGGCGACATCCCGGCGAATGCGAGCAGCGCTGGCACGAAGGTCGGGGCCAGCTTCGAGGTGGAGCTGACGCCGACGAAGGCGGACGCAGGGACGGCTCCCCTGCTGCTCAAAGAAGTCATGCTGTCAGGAGTCGACGCAGTCACACAAACCAAAGTGCGAGCGACAGCGCCGGCGGTCACGACAGCGATACCGTTCGGGCCGGAGGCGGCGCGGACCGGGGTTGTGGTTAAAAAATAGTTAGAGGAGAGTGCTGGAGTTCGGGAGAGACGGAGTGCGGGAGTGCTGAAGTACTGAAGTGCTGGAGTGGTTAAAAGATAAGCCCTGGCTTTTGAGAGGCCGGGGCTTTTTTGTTGGGAGTGCGGGAGCGGTGGGGGGGGTGTGAGAGTGCTGGAGTGCTGGAGTGCTGGAGTGCAGGAGAGACGGAGTCACGTCGCTCGCGAGCGGCGTGGCGGAGATATCGACTAGTAGCCTGGTAGGGTTGACAAAAGGCTTATTTTGTGCTACATTTAGCGGTCAAACTAGAAATCGAGCGGCGGTAAAAAGGCTCAGTTGAGACGTTTTTTGCCCCGCAGCTAATCGATCGTCCGTCTGGATTCCCGCTTATGCGGGAATGACAAAAACTGACTATATGAAAATAGCCATGATCGGACAAAAGGGCATCCCCACGCAGTTCGGCGGCATTGAACGCCATGTCGAGGAATTGGCGTGCCGACTGGGCGCGATGGGCCATGAGGTCACCGTGTACACGAGGGCCTGGTATGCCGCACCCAAAAAACGGTTTTCGAAGGGTGTCCGGACTGTGGCTACGCCGACCGTCAAATCGAAACATCTCGATGCCATCATCCACACGTTCACCTCGACCTTGCACGCGCTCCGCGAGGACGTCGACATCATCCATTATCATGCCGTCGGGCCGTCGCTCCTGTCGTGGATCCCGCGCCTGCTCGCACCGCGCGTCAAAGTGATCGCGACCTTCCACTGCATCGATCGCAAACACCAGAAATGGAATTTCTTCGCGCGCCTGGCGCTCGGCCTCGGCGAGAAGGCAGCCTGTCTGTTCCCGCACGAGACCATCGCCGTCTCGAAGACGCTCGAGGCTTACTGCCGCGACCGTTTCAACCGCGACGTGCACTACATTCCGAATGGCATCACGAATCCCGGACGGACGGGCAGCGACCTGCTGGTCAAATTCAACCTGAAAAAGAACGGCTACATCGCCATGGTCTCGCGCCTCGTGCGACACAAGGGCGTGCACTATCTGATCAAGGCCTTCCAGAACCTGGAAAAACGCGGCCAGACGGGCGGCCTGAAACTCGCGATCGTGGGCGACTCGGCTTTCACCGACGATTACGTCGCCGAATTGAAAGCCGCGGCCGCCGGCAATCCCAACATCGTTTTCACCGGTTATCGCCAGGGCGCGGAACTGCAGCAGCTGTTCGCGAATGCCTACGCCATCGCGCACCCTTCGGAATCCGAGGGGCTGCCAATCGCCGTGCTCGAGGCTATGAGTTACGGAAAGACCGTGCTGGCTTCGGACATCCCGGAGATCCTGGAGGTGACGAGGGAGCACGGACTGAGTTTCCGCAACAAGGACGTGGCCGATCTGGAGCGGAAATTGCGCTCGCTCATCGCGCGGCCGGAACTGGCGCGCGCCAAGGGCCGGGCGGCCAAGACCTTCGTGCTGGCCGATTATCACTGGGATGACGTGGCTACGGCTGTAAGCCGGTTGTATACCGCGGTGACCGCGGCAAGCAGGCCGGTTAAGGCCAAGATAGTGAGGAGCGTAAAGGTTTGAGGAGAGTGCTGGAGTGCGGGAGTGCGGGAGTGCTGGAGAGACGGAGATACGGAGATACGGAGAGAAAATTGGAAGATTAAAATCACCCGCCCTTAAACAAGCGGGTGTTTTGATTGAAGGGCGGGGGGGGGTGTGGGAGAGACGGAGTTGCGGAGTCAGGGAGAGACGGAGTTGGAGAGCTTATGGGAGTGCAGGAGTGAGGGAGATGTGGAGTCACGTCGTTCGCGAACGACGTGGCGGAGTCAGGGAGCCTGTGAGAGTACTGGAGTGCTGGAGTACTGGAGTGCTGAAGTGCGGGAGTTAGGAAAGTTTTTTGCCGCCGTAGATTTTCATCAGACCAGCGTAATATTGGTCGGGAGTGAAATAAGACTCGACCCAGGAACGGGCGACACGGCCCATCTTCTCCGCGATGATCGGGTGATTCCAAAGATCGCGCATGGCCCCGGCAAGATCAGAGACATCGCCGGCGGAAACCGGAATACCGGTCTCCCCCGCTCGCACGAGTTCGGTAAGTCCGCCGATCTCGGAGGCGACTACCGGCTTGCCGGCAGCATAAGCCTCGAGAACGACCAGACCGAAGACCTCATACCAGACCGACGGCACGACCACGAAACGCGCGCCGGCGTATTCGCGTTTCAAATCGTCGCCGGCGAGAAAACCGCGAAAGACGACATTCGTGGCGCGGAGCTCGAGGGTCAGCTTCTTAAGCCGAGCCTCGTCTGGACCGGTTCCGACGATGTGCACCGGAACATTCTTGGCGATCGCGGCCGCCCGGATCAGCGTCTCGACGCCTTTCTCGGCCGACAACCGGCCCACGAACAGAGCGTAGTCGCCGCTGAAAGACGGCTGCCAGTCCGCGGTCTGGACGAAATGAGGCAGGAAAGACACCTGTTTCTCATCAAAGCCATATTCAACCAAGAGGGCCTGAACGAAGCGGCTGGGGGCGATATAACGGTCAATATTGCGCTTATAGAGGCCCAAGGAGCGGTGCAGGGACATTTCCAGGGCCGTGAGTGCGCTCGCCGCGGCCGAGCCTTTGACGCACTTGTGGCTGACCGCCCGCCAGTAAGCCTGCGGCTTGGTGACCTCGCAGATGCGGCCGTCGTGGAACAGTGAGTAGTTAGGCGCGAGCAGATTATAATCATGAACAGTCATGACGACCGGGAGCTGGCGCTTCTTCGCCTCCGGCAAGATGGACGGCGAGATCTGGTGATAGATGTTGTGGACATGGACGAGGTCGGGGTCGGCTTCGGACAGGAGCGTCGCGAACTTTCGCCGCGCCTCGAAAGAATAGAGCATCCGGCCGGCGGTGCGGAGACCTTCCCAGCCGAAAGAGACCGCTTCGGTGCTGACCGGACTCACGAAATGTCTGTACCAGGCGCTCGGCTCGTCATGCTCGCCGGCCATCGCGAAAGGGATGATCTCGTGGCCGCGCGATTCGAGCAAAGTTTTGAGATCAAAAAGATGGCGTTCAGCGCCGCCTCTCAGATAGTAGTACTTATTGGCGAAAATGATGCGCATGTGATGGGAGTGACGTAGTCAAGGAGTGACGGAGTCAGGGAGTTTGTGAGAGTGGTGGAGTGTTGATGCTCCGTAACTCCGTCTCTCCCTGACTCCCCTACTCAGGCATAAATCTTCTCATGCCGGCCGAGGACGTAGAGGAAAGCGCCGTAGAGCCAGAGGTACATGGCAAGCGTCCGGACCTCGAGGTAGGTCGCAAGGAAGGCCTGGAGCGCCACAGCGAGGAGACAGCCGAAATAACCGAGGGCGAGGCCGCGGGTGAACGGCAGCCGCGAACGGCGCCAGACCCGCAGGGCAACGAGGGCCAGGGCAATATACATCCAGAGATAGAAACCCAGGCCGAGAGTGCCAGTCTCGCCCCAGATCGAGAACCAGTTGTTGTCGATGTAGCCCTCGGTGCCGCTCACGCCGAACGGCAGATTGAGCTGTTCATAGACCTTGGTGTTGCCGAGCGCCGCCGCCGCGCCGCCGCCGTATTGGCCGGGGCCGACGCCGAAGAGCGGCGAAGAACGAACGACCGTGAGCGGCGTCTGGACGATCCAGAACATCCGGCCGAGTCCGTAATATTCGCCGCGCCAGCGCTCATAGGAAAAAGCCTCGAAGAAACGTTCGATCGGAGTCTGGCCGGGATAATCCACGAGATAACGCACGACGATGCCGGTGTAGCCGAGGTAAGCCAGCACGACGACCAGGAAGCCGGCGAAAGCGAGGCGGACCTTGACGTCCTTCATGAGCAGGCCGCCGATGACGAGGACGCCGAGCAGGAAGCCGAACCAGGAGGCGCGCGAGAGCGTCATGACGAAACCCGGGAACGCGAGGAGCAGGACCGCGAGCAGGCCCTGGCGCGTCTTGTCGCGCTGCGAATAATACAGCCAGCCGACGATGATCAGGAAGAAGAAGCAGAGGAAGGTGCCGAGCTGGTCGTAGCGGCCCATGGTGGCGAAGACGCGGGTGCCGGGAGACCAGAACTGCGTCGTGCCGGTCGTGAGCTGGATGCTCTCGAAGAAGCGGCGTTCGCTCGGGATGAGGAGTTCGTCGAGCGGACCGCCGATGAGCGACTGCAGGCCGCCCAGGAGGCCCTGGAAGAGGACGATGCCCAGCATGATGTACGAGAAGCGCTTGATGAACGCCCGGTCAGGGTCGAGATAGACGACCAGGAAGAACAGGAGCACGAAACGGATGATCTGGCGCAAGCCGAGGAAACCAGTGACCGGCGAGACGAAATTAATGACGAGCGAGGAGGCGGCGACGAGCAGGAAGAAGAGGAATGGCAAGTCGAGCGGCGTGGCCACGACGCGCTTCTGGCGCACGAGCAGACGCACGGCGACCGAGAGCAGCAGCATGTAAACCAGAGACTCGGAAAAATAGCGGGCGTAGACATAGATCTCGTCGCTCACAAACTTCAGGAGGAAAGGCTCGAACGGAATGAGCGCGCCCAGGAAGATGATGACCCACTCCGGGCGGTAGAAAGCGAGGGCAAAAACAGCCAAGCCGGCCACGATAGCGAAAGCCTTCCAGGGCGAGGTCAGGACGACCAACGCGCCGGCCAGGGCGGCGGTGGCTAAAAGAGCGAAGGCGAAGTGCCTCCCTGAGGGACGTTTGATGTTCAGATCGACCTCAAAATAGCGCCCGATCCTGGCCAAGAAGCTTTCCATAGGTGGGTTTATTGTACCTTATTTACGGAGAGTGAGGGAGTGCAGGAGTGCAGGAGTGCTGAAGTGCGGGAGAGACGGAGTCATGTCGCTCGCGAGCGATGTGGCAGGCCGAGTGATTGGTTATATAAAAGTTGTCGAAATCGTTATTGCCGGGCGAGACCCACACCACAAGGACGCTGTAAATTCGGAGGTGCCCGGTGGCGTAAGCCGAGCCCGGGATTGCTTCGCTCCGCTCGCAATGACGGAAAAGGAAAGAGCCTGCTTCGTAAGGAAGCAGGCTCTTATAGAGGCGGGTTGAGATCAGGAAGGAACTATTCCAGGTTGGCCATGTTGCCGGCTGGCGTGATGTTGCAAGCCGCATCGAAAGTGACGCGAATGCTGCAAGACGGATTCACACCAGTGACCATCTCCCGAGTCGAGGCATTCCACCAGTTGCACTGGATGAACGCACGCGCCTCAGAGGTCATCGCCTTGAGCTGGTCGATGTCACCGAACTGGGCCCAAGCTTCGTTCGGAGACTGAGTCGAACAGTTCTGCCAGCCGACGTAGCTCAGGTTGTAGGTGCCAGCGTCCGGGGCGTCCGTGAAAGCCATGCCGATGTAGCCGGAGTTATCCGAATCGAGCATGTGCGGGCCGTCGGTCCAGGTGACCGCTGTCGTACCGCGGATGTCGCCACGGAGCTCGCCACAGGTCGAACCTGACACGTAGGCAGAGCTGAAGTCCAGGACGCAAGCCGTCGGGGACTTGAAGGGAGCGGGCATGACGACTGCGGGCGTGACGGGGTCGACTGGGTCGACCGGGTCAACGATGTCAACGCAGTCCGTGCAAGCGCTGTCTTCATCCCCACTTTCCTGCACGCCGCAGGCGGTGAAGCTGAAGGTTGCACACAGGGCAACGATCGCGATCCAGAGATTCGTCTTCATGATTGATCTCCTCTTTCTGGGAATTGCAGCGGTTCTCTGAATTTGTCGGCGAGGGCGATCACCATGACCGCCCTCGCCAAGATCTGAGCACTATGGCAACTCGAGACGGAGCAGGACCTGGCTCCCGAACGCGAACGCCGGGCAGCCGGAGTCGAACTCCGAACCGAGACGACCGGAGACGCCGACCTGGACCAGCTTGTGGCTGAATACCAGACCGAAATCTCCCGTGACGAACGCCGACTTAGCTTTGAGCTGGTTATCGTAACCAACCCAGCTGGAGCCGACGCCGCCTTCGATCGCGAACCAGTCGTTCGCCGTCCAGGACAAGCCGCCGCGGACCTGAGTCCCGACACGGGCATTGCCACCGGACACGAGCGCATTGGCGTCGAAATCGATATCCCAGGAGTCCGTCAGGTTGAGCGTCAGACGAGTGCCGACCGGCAGACCAGTGTAGGTCGTACCGTCGGACGAGCGCAAGACGAGAAACCCGCCCTGCGGCCCGATCTTCACACCACCCTTGCGTTCCATGACGTTCAGGCGGCTGTCGATCTCTCTGATTCTCTCCATGAGCGCGTACAACTGCTGCGCGAGCTCGACGTAATCCTTGGCCGTAGCCTGGTTGAGCCGATCCAACTCGCCGCGGAGCCGCGCAATCTCAGTCCGGACCGACGCCGCGATGGCGTTCTGATCCGCGCCCGGCTTCTTCTTGCCGAGCAATCCGACCTGCTTGCGCAGTCCGGAGATCTGATCTTCGAGGACCGTCACGCGCCTCGCGAGCGAGGCGATGCGATCATCGGCGCGAACCTTGGCGGTCGCGGTGCAACCAGCGAGACATCTTGCCGCTTCCGGCGGCAACACCATCCGGAATTCGGACAGCGTATTGCTCTCATCGGCCGAGACCTTCCCGGCCCAAGCAAGAACCGCAGCGCAAGCGACCAATGTGCTGACCTTTTTCATGACCGTCTCCTCTCGCCCCGACATGGGGGCATTGTGAAATGCCCTTGCGGGGCGGTTTGATACTGGATTCCTTTTGATCTCAACTTGTAATGAGCAACGCCTCGTTGAAACGAGACGCTAAGACCGTTTGACGTAACCGACGAAGAGAAGGAGGAGGTATCTTCGCTGGTCTGTCAAACGGTCCCAACGTCCCGGTCAGGACCTCTGCTACCTTCAAATGAACGAATAAATGTAACATAATCCGGGTGTTTTGTCAAGGGTGGCGGACAGCCATAACTAGCGCAGAATTACGGGTAATTAAAGCTGGATTGCCGGCTAAAATCAGCCGCAACCCAGCTTTTTTGCCTTATGAGCTGCGGAAATTAGGGAGTTTGTGAGAGTGCAGGAGTGCGGGAGACCGACCATCTCCCTGACTCCGTCTCTCCCAAACTCCCGAACTCCCTGACTCCGTCTCTTTTCTTCAGCCCCAGCTGGAGCTGAAATTTCCTACCGGAGACTAAAAAACCCGCTTCTTCAAGCGGGAGGGCAGCCTGATGACCCGAGGTCTGGACTCAAACTATCGCAGCCGGAGTCTCGTAGAGATCATGGCGGCTGGCGACAACAAGCACCTGGCCGGCGCCAGCGATGAGGCCGAGAACGAAGCCGGCGAAAGCATTGGCGGGGATATTGGGTTTGACCGGGTACTTGGACTGCAACGGCTGATCCACCAGTTTCACCTGAAGATCACCGCCGCCGACATACTGCCAACCCTCGGTCGTAAGGACGAACGCGATGGCGCGGGCGATCTGCGTGGCTTGTGCGGGATCGGTGTGATAGACGGTGACGACGAGCATGCCGGAGCCGCTGACGACCTGGGTCGCGATCATCTGATCCCACTGTTTGCGCTTCTTGGTCTCATCGGTCTTGAAGATGGTCCGGTCGATGTTGAACTGCGTGGCCAGAACCTTCTCGAAGAACGAGGTCGTGTAGATGATCTGGCCCAGATTGTCCGACAGCCGCTCCGAAGCTTTCATGGCGGTGTAAGGATCGGACTGCGACAACTGCTTCTGAATGATGAGCAGACGCATGGTGGAACTGTAGCGCAGAGGGAAAACGAAACTCAGGCCGGCTCCGAAAATAGCCGCCAAAAGGCCGAAAAGCACGATACGCTTCCAGCCGCCGGACAAGGCCCGAGTGTATTGGTAGTCTTCCATACCTTAATTTTACACGAAAAACCCGGCCAGCGCCACTCCAGGCACCGCTGGTCCTACCTGCCGGAATTGCCGCCGAGCACGACCTCGACGGTGATGAGAGCGCCGTTGCGAGCGACTGACAGCAGACCGCCGGGGAAAACACCGCGCCGGACCACCAGACTGACGCGGTCCTGCGGATCGTATTCGGAGATGATCTCAGAGAGAGTCCGCTTGGCGGTCACGTCATCGCTGTCGACGGAGACGATGATGTCGCCGGCGCGCAGACCAGCCTCGGCGGCAGGACTGCGTTTGGCCACGGCCGGGATCGAACCGTCGGCCGAACCGAAAACCAGGGCGCCCTTATGCAAGAAATCGCGATCATCATTCAGTCCGACCAGGCTCCCCAGATCGAGATAATGGACGCCGAGCAGCGGCCGATCGATATTCTGGTTGCCGAGGATGGCGCTCATGCGATCAATGAAAGAGTCGAGCGGCGCCGCCAGGAGACCAGGCTCGACCAGACCGCCGAAAACTGCCACGGCCTCGCCGCGGCGATTGAAGATCATCGCTCCGGGCATGGGAGTCTCGCCCTGCAGACGCAGATAACGGCTCAAAACCTCCGAGGAAAACAAGGGCCCGTGACCGGACGCGTCGGCCGGAGCGCCGAAACCGAGCATACTCAGATGCCGGGGTCCGAAGCCGGCATCGAGCGTATAGACGCTCTCCCCCGGGACTAGGGCGGCGGCATCGCCGAAAGACACGACCGGCAGATCCGCGGCGGCGATCTTGGCGAAAACGACGCCCGAATAAGAATCGCGCAGGACCCGCTCGACCGCGTAGACCCGACCGCCGACCAGGGCGGCGAGATCTTTGGCTGGCTTGCCTTTGACGGCGACGAGCGCCTGACTGCCGGTGAGCAGCCAGCCGTCGGAAGTCAGCACGGCGCCGCTGGCCAGGGCCTCGTCCGGAAGATACGCATCCGCCAGCGGATCGCCGGAAACGGACTTGGCCGCGAAGAACAACACAGCTGATTGATCCGCGATGACCGGCGCATCAGCTTCAGCGCTGTCAGAACCGAGCCGGGCCGCCGTACCGCGATCACGCCAAACCGTGAGCGTGGATGCCGACCCGCTGTCGGCCGGCAACAGATACGTCGCAGACAGCAGGCCGCCAACCAGACCGGCGGCGAAACCGAAAAAGACGCTGCTCACGAAGAACGGGGTCCAGCCGGACCGCGTCAATTCGATAACGCCGTGTTTTTTGGGCCACATCATAAAATAGTGATCAGAACCAACCGGCGGTCGCCAGGAGAACAGCGATCGACAGGAAGGACAGCGCCAGTTCGCGCCGAAAATAACGAACCTCGCCCGCGCCCCGCATGATCATCCGGACCACATACAAGGAAACGGCGAAAAGAATGATATTGACCGTGGCGTTGACCAGGCTGCCGGTGGGCAAAAAGGAAAAGCCGACGTAAGCCTGAAATTCCAGGGCGCCGAAAACCACGACCACGACCGGAAGTTCCGCCGAAGATAATCCGAAACCAGCCAAGCTCTCGCCGGCCAACCCGGCGACCAAAGCAGCGGCCGCGAGACCGAGCAATGGCATGGAAATGTAATAATAAGAGTTGATGCCGTACAAAAAAGCCAGGAACAGGAACAAGCCAGCCAAACCGACCAAATTAGCCAGATAAGCCAGAGCCGGATCATCCGGCGACTCATCGGACAAGACCGAGCGCACCTGGCTCAAATGGGATCCGACCAGCGCCGTAACGACCGCCGCGAGGAGATAACTGCCGACTGTTGATTCGATGATCAACAGATAACCGAAGCTGGAGATGAGCAGGACGAAGGACGGCAGACAAGCACGCCAGAGCCGCCACGGACGCGCCGCGCCCATACCGAGCCAAAGGATGGCGGCTGTGAAGACCGCCAGCGCCGCACCCAAACAGACCGCCCAGATGACGATGGCGACGGACAAGTGGCGCGCCGGCAACCAGATGGCCGCGACCAGGGCGGCGCCGATCAGGATCGCGACGACCGCGGGCAGATCGCGGAAAGATATCTTAGGCATAGATCAGGCGAAAACGTCAGCGCGGAACATAATGGATGAGAAAGCGCATCCGGCCTGGTTCGAGGACGATCGAATTCAGTCCGCCGAGACCGGACATGGCCGAAGTCAGAGCCTCCCCGATCACCCGATCCAGCACGGAAGCGAAAAGTCCGGACAAACCGTCGGGAATATCGAGAGCGCCGAGGCGGAGACCGGTGACCTTGATCTTGAGCTGGCCATTCTGGACCACGGGTTCGATATCGGCTCGAACGGTCGCCTGCCGATCAGGACGGTCGATCAAACCATAAAACTCGAGATGTCCGGGATCGACAGCAATCTGGGTGCCGCTCAAAGCAACCGGCAACTGGGCGCCGGCCGCAGCCAAGGATCCGCGGATAATGGTCGTGAGCTCGGCTTCGCTGAAACTGATCTCCAGCGACTGCAGCAGGGCGTCGTATTTGGACTTAAGCGCCGCGGTTTTGGCGATCTGCTCCCCGGTCGAGCCGACGAGCGGCAGGACCTGGCGCGCAGGCTGCGATGGTTCGTACAACCAGCCCGTCAGGACCGGGACCGTGACCAGACCGGTCTTCGCGACCAGGGCGGCCGAAAGCAAGAGCGGCACGGCAACAGCCAAAAGTTCCAGCACCAAGCAGCCGGCGCAACCCAAAAGCTTCTTGCGGCGCTGTTCGTGATGGATCTCCGTGAGGATCTCTTTTTTGAGCGCCTCGCGATCCGACTGATCTTCGTTCTCGATCCTGGTCATAATGGATGCGACAAACCGGCGGCGGATCTATTGGATCAGCCAAGAATTTTCACCGAGCAGATCGCGGGTATTCGCGAGCACCAACTTCTGGTCGGCTTTGGAGCCTGACATGGCCCGACGCCATTGTTCGAGCAGCAGGACGCAGGACAGGTGGATGTTCTGGTCCGCTCCGGGGACACGGAGGCGCAACAGCCGCTCCTGGGTCTTATCGATGAGATCGACGAAGATCGGATCGATCGCGGTGAACGCGGTCTCGTCCAATTTCTGCGCCTGAACAAAAAATGGCGTCAGGACCGAACCGGCGGCAGTGCGGTATTCAGCTTCGCTGGGAGCAGTCACAACTTCGGACGCCGGAGCTTCGGCAACGGGCAAAACCCGCAGATTCAGAACGCCGTAACCGATGCCCGCGATCACCGCCAGGCCGAAAACCGCGAAGACGGCGAACCGGTTGATGAGCCGATGTTTTTTCTCATCCATAATAGCCATAATATAACAACATCCAGCGTCTTGGTCAAAGCCTTGACCGCGCCTTAAAAAACGCTCAATTGAGCCGCGCTAGGCGGTCAGTCGCGGTCTGAAGCGGCAGCCTCGCGCTGCGGCCGCTCCCAGCGGTCTCCCCGATCGACATTCCGATCGTCGATTCCCGTATCATTGTCGCCATCTTCCCGCAGCGTTTCCCGGCCGCGCGAATGCTCCGGCCATTTCTGGTCCGCGCTGATCAGCATCTTGGCCTGCTGGGCTTGCCGGCCGGCTTCCTGGAACACAGCGAAGGCTTCATTGAATTTTTCCACGATCATGGCTGCGCGGCCGGAACTGACGGCGGCTTCGGCTAGAGCGATCAATCCGCCGGCCTGGTCGATGGTCTTCACGGTCAGACGCGATCGATCCTCTGCGAACTTTTCTTTCACCGCGGTCAATTTCTTCTCAGCGTCGGCCAAGCTGGCCTCGGCGGCCCGGCGGTTGTCGGGAACGGTCACAGCCTGCTCCGAATCGGAGCGGCGGACAGCGGCGCGGCCAGCCTGTTTCTCGGCGGTCTTGATGACATTCGCGGCACCGACGGCGCGCCGATCGTCGGGCTCGGACAACCGGCCGATGACCGCCGCATGGCCGCGCAACGCGCTCTCCAGTTCTGAACCCAACTCAGCCGCCTCGCGGGCGTGGCCGCCGCGATCGATCTCAGCCAGATGTTCCTCGGCGCTGGCTGCGTGGGCGTTGATCCGCTCTTCGATGATGGCGGCCTTGTCCGCATCAAGATCGCCGGCGTCAGCCAGAACCTCGGCTTCTTCGAGCCGACGCTCGGCGCGGCGCGTTTCCCAGCGGACCTGGGCTTCCGGAGTGACCGCCAAAGCCGAAACAACCTCTTCATTAACAGCTAATTTGAAGCCGTAAAGCGCATCGCCAGGCATCGCGCTTTCAGCGGCATAAGAGACTCCGGCGCTACCCACCAGAATCGCGACAATCATGGCCGCGGCCAGGACCGGACGGGCCGAAGACCGCAGTGCGAACGCCGACTGCCGCCAGAACCCGAGCCAGGCGGCGATAAAATTTTCGGACGCGCCGGCCCGCGGACTGGCCGCGTATTCGACCAGACGGACGCGAAGAAACTCGCGTTCGGCTTCGGTCAGAGCGACGCGTTTCGATCGTTCAGAAATATTATTCAGCAGATCTTCCATAGCGCGTTTTATCCAGCGTGAATTCTTTCTTCAAAGTCGCGACGGCGCGATTGATCCGGACCGAGACGACGTTCTCAGACAGACCGGACAACCGGGCGATCTCCTGCGGACCCAGCCCTTCGAGAAAACGATGTTTCAGGACGTCGCGGAAGGCCGGTTTCAGACGGTCGATCGCGGCGACGACGCGGGCCGTTTCCGCGAGCTGCTCGGCGGAACCGGATGCGCCGGTCGGATCAAAACCCTGTTCGAGCAGCGCTTCAAGCGAGTCCGTCTGATGACGACGGCCGGCGTCGATGGCCAGGTTGGTCGCGGTCCGATAAAGGAAGGCTTTGATGTTGCCGATCTCGCCGCCGCGGCACAGGTAGTCCCAAGTCTTCATGAAACAATCCTGGACCAGATCACGAGCCTTCTCGCGATCGTAGACGCGAAAATAACAGTGCCTGAAAATGGCGTCAGCGAGCTCGTCGTACGCCTTGATGAACTGAGCCTGGTTGTCCCCGCTCGTTGGATTCATCGTAATAATATGACGTTTCAAGCAGCCTTATCTTACAGGGCTGATAGGATAATTTAGCTTGGATGGAGGGGGAAAGCAAGGGAGCAGGAGATGCGGAGTCAGGGAGAGACGGAGATGCGGAGATACGAAGTGGCGGAGTCAGGGAGTTTGAGAATGCTGGATTCCCGCCTACGCGGGAATGACAAAAAGAGAGTGCGGGAGTGGTCGGACCATCAGTCGAGATGTCTATAACCTAAACGCGAAAAAGTCACGTCCAGTTGTTTTTTCAAAGCAGCCCGACCATTACCGCCTTTCAGATATCGTTCCCGCCGTGCGGCCTCAATTCTAGTCAAATAAGCCTCGTAATAGATCAACTTCAGCGGCCGCCGGTCTCTGGTCGATCTCACCATGCCCGTACGATGCTGACACCAACGTCTGCGCAGGTCGTCCGTCAGACCCACATAAAGCTGCCGATCCTTCACGCTAAATAATACGTATACGTAGACGTAATGCATACCGCGTTTCCTACCATAAGGCCAAAATCAGGTAAAGCGCCAAGCTGAGCTCGGAAAATACAAAAAACCAGCCGGTGTTACCCGGCTGATTCCCACCACTGAACTCGGCTCGAGCGTTGCAGTGGGCCAGCTCAGCTGGCCGCACCTCGCTCTGATCGCTCGGTTGTTTCATCAGAGAATGCGAAGCTGAGCTTCGCCTTCATCTTTTGAAACCGAGCTGAGCTCGGTGGTGGAGATGGGGAGATTTGAATCCCTCGCTCCGACTCGGGCCCCGGGGCGCTGCGCACCGGTCCGCCCGCTAGCGGGCGGACCTCTCGCGCCCGAGTTCAAATCTCCCCCATAAAACAAAAGCGGACGACTAGCGTCGCCCACTTTTGATTGGTGGAGATGGGGAGATTTGAACTCCCGTCTGGCGAGGTATTTCCCGACACTTCTACAAGCGTATTCCGTTTGGTATTTCGGCTCGGCGGTGAGAAACGGAATAAACCCGCCGGACCTATCCCCTGCAATGGTCGGCCTGTCCGCCGGGGCCGCGGTCAGGCTCTGTCCGATAGATGACACCGGGATCCCGCTTATCGGACGTCAGCGGGGCCGATGGGTTCGCGCGTTACGCGAGAACCGGAGCGAATGAAGGCGCGAAGGCGTTAGCCAGGGCGGTCTTCACCCGATTGACCAAGTTTGCACTTGTTCAGTATCCGTTGATTTACGAGGTAACGGACGTCCTCGGCTCGCATGCCGTGAAAAAAACTCCCATCGATGCCTGGCATCCCCAGGCGGCTGATTGGCTGCTTAGCTGACGGCTCATGGCCAATGGCCAACTGCTATCAGCTATCGGGCTAACCAGCTACTTCATCGCGCGGCGCACCTCCCTATCAAGCTCGCGCCTCTTGATCGTCTCCTTTTTCTCATACTGCTTCTTGCCGCGCGCCAGACCGAACTCTAATTTGATGCGCGACCCCTTAGTATAAGCAGAAAGAGGCACTAAAGTCAATCCTTTCTGCTCCATTTTTCCCATAAGTCTCAGCAATTCCCGCTTGTGGAGCAAGAGTTTGCGCGTGCGCCGGGCGTCATACCCCGGCAGCGGTCCGGCTTTGGGGAAAGGCGGGATCTGAGCATTCATGAGCCAGGCCGAGCCGCGATTCAGGGTCACGAATGATCCGGTCAGGCTCATCTTGTCGTCGCGAACGGACTTGACCTCGTGACCCAGGAGCTCCAAACCAGCCTCGAACTTCTCGAGGATCTGATAGTCATAATGCGCTTTTTTGTTCTCGGCCAATCTGGGCATAAAATTCGGCTATCCGCACTGTAACACCGAACACTCCCCCGCTCAATGCCGCGGCTGGCGTCATTCGACCGGGACCGTCGGATCGTCCGCGATGAGGCCGCGATCCTTGAGGACGGAAAAACGGTGCGCGACGAACCCTTGGTAATCAGCGCTGCCCGGGACGAGGTCGTAACGCATGGCGCGCGTGAGATCGTCCAGCGAGCGCTGGCTGTCGGCCGTGGCCTCGATGGCGCGGGCGGCCTTGGCATAAAGAACGTTCGCAACGAACTGGCGCAGCGCGGGCTGATCCGCGAGTTCGGCTTCGGCGGGCAGGACTGGCGGTTCGAAACCCGGACCAGGATCGCGGCGCGTGCCGTCACGCAGGAACTCGAAATGCAAACCGTCGGCGCGCGACCGCCAGCCGGACACCAGCGAATCCGCGGCGAAAGTGAGGAAGAGCGGCCGCCCGGCGAAACGCTCGTCAGCCAGGACCGCCGCGAGCAGCCGCTTCTGCTCGACGCGCAGATTCGCGTCGTCATACGGCACCGGCAACACCGGCGTCGTGAAGCAGCTCATGCCGGAATCCTCGACGATCGTCACGTCGGGACGCAGATGCTCGACGACGCGCAGATAAGCCAAAGAGAGAACAACCGTGTCGTGGGTGAAGACGCCGCCTTTGACCACGAGCACCGCGTCCGGCGGCAAAGTTTCGAGAACGCGGCGGCTGTAAGCCTCCACGAAACCGTCGGAATAAGCCGCGACCTGGACCAGATTGTTCGCGATGAACAGGATGGGCAGCGCCAAAAGAAAGACCGCCGCGGCCAGCCGCAAGAACAGCCGCCGCCCGGGCTCAGTGAGCGATCGCACGGCCGCGGCCGCGCCGACGGCAGCCAAGACAGCCAGGAACAAGTAGCCGCCGACCGAGTAGACCCGCGCCAGATATTCAGTAGTCTCGTTCAGGGCGGAAGCGCGCAATAATTGGGTGAGCGGCGCTCCGAAAACTATGCCGAGCGACGCCAGACCCGCGACCCAGGCGACCCGAAGACGGCGCGTCCGCAGCAGCAGGAAACCACCGACGGCGGCCAAGCCGATCACGAGCGGACCGAGATAGACGGCGAGATGCCAGAAAGACACTCCGACCAGACTAATCTTGTTGTAGGACAACAGGCCGAAATCCTGATGGCGGCGGAACACCAGGTCCAAAAATCCGCTCAAGCCTTCAGCCGGCTGAAAGATGAAAGGCGCTCCAAGCCAGGCAGCCAGCGGCAGATACAGATACGGTGAGAGACCGAGCGCCAAGCCGCCGACGGCCGAGCGCCAGGCGTGACCAGATGTCCATGCGCGCAGCTCAATCAAAACGGCGGCGAGGATGACGAGCGGCAAGGACGCGGCGGCCAAAAAAAGGTGGTTGGCGCCGGCCAGGCCGACGAATAAGAAAAACCAGAAGAGCCGACGAGGGCTGGAAGCCGCGGCGTAACGGATCAGCATGACCACGACCAGGGAGAGCAGCAAGGCGTGCAGCGGGTAGACCTGGGCATAGAGCGCCTGACCCCACCAGACGCTGGAATACGCCGCTTGCAGCAATATCGAGGCGATGGCGATCTTCTCCAGCCAGCTCACGCTCCCCCGAAGCGCGAGATAGGCGCGCTCGGCGATCCAGTAAGCCGCGGCCACGGCAGCGGCGGCGCAGACGGCGGAGAACAACGCGATCCGCCAGGGTATCGTCCCGAACGGCAGCCAGGAAAAGACGTGAGCCAGAAGCACGTAAAGCGGGTAGCTTGAGGGATGCGGGATCCCCAAAACCGCCGCGACCGTGACGAACTCGCCGCTGTCTTCGAAGGACACCGTGCGCGGCAGGGTCGGCAAATAAGCCGCCAAAGACAAAACGAACAAGACGACCGGAACAAAGACGGTCGAACGCCCCAGATCAGCCAATTTCTGCCTCAATCGATCCATATCACTGCCCATGATATAACAAACCGCGGCAACTGGTAACTAGCAACCAGTCACTAGTGACTAGTCGCTGGTGGCTCGCGGGCTTTACAGTTGTCCAAAAATGGCCTAAGATAGCCTCCATAATCAACGTAGTCATCTTAACCCCCACGGCCTTGCGCATCTCCAGGAGACGTTTCAAACCCAAGGAACCAGCAGTCATCTTTTTGATCAACGAACAGATCCGCTTCCCCGAACTGCGCGTCATCACCGACGACGGCGAACATCTGGGCGTGATCACGTCCGCCGAGGCGCTCCAGAAGGCCCGGGAACGCGAACAGGACCTGGTGATCATCCAGCCGAAGGCCGAACCGCCGGTCGCCAAGATCATTGATTTCGGCAAATTCAAATACGAGCGGGACAAGGAGATCCGCAAGCAGAAATCCAAGGTCAAGACGGTCGAGGTCAAAGGCATCCGCCTCTCGGTCCGCATCGGCGAACACGATCTGAACATCCGTAAAGACAAGGCCAAGGAGTTCCTCGACGACGGCGACAAGGTGAAAGTCGAGATCATCCTGCGCGGCCGCGAGAAACGGCACGGCGAACTAGCCCAGAAGATCATCGAGCAATTCGTGGCCGCGGTGAACAAGGAAATGCCCGTGAAGGTCGAGCAACCGATCACTCGCCAGGGCGGACAGTTGACAAGCATCATCGGCAAAGCGTAATATCCTGGCGTTGCCGCTCAGCGCGGCTGGCGGGCCCAGAGCCCGTTTTAATGCCTTTTGAGAAGCGGACGAGATCACGAACCGCTGACCAACGTTATGAAAACCCACAAAGCCATCTCGAAAAGATTCAAGATCACGAGGACCGGCAAAGTCCTGAAGCGGGTCGCCGGACAGGACCATTACAATTCCCGCGAGCCGGGCAAGGTCACGCGCAACAAGCGCCGCGACTCGCAGCTCGAGGGCCGGGTCGCCCGGAACGTCAAAAAAGCCATCTAACGCCGCCAACCGTAACACCGAACTGTTATGCCGAGAGTCAAACGCGGAAAACTCCACCTCAAGCGCCGCAAGAACCTGCTCGCCCAGACCAAGGGCTTCATGTGGGGCCGCAAGAGCAAGATCAAGCTCGCCAAGGTGGCCGTCTACAAGTCCGGCAAGAACGCCTACACTGGCCGCAAGCTCAAGAAGCGCGATATGCGCGGACTGTGGCAGACCAGGATCGGCGCCGCCGCCCGGGTCGAAGGCCTGAGCTACAGCAAGCTCATCGGCGACCTGCACAAAGCCGGCATCACCCTGAATCGCAAGTCCTTGGCCGCTCTCGCCGCCAAGTATCCGGAAGCCTTCAAGGCCGTGATCGCCGCGACGAAGAAGTAAGTGACGCAGAAAAAACCGCCCTTAACGGGGCGGTTTTTTGAGAGACGGAGTGCTGGAGAGACGGAGTGCAGGAGTCCGGGGATACGTTCGCGAACGACGCATCTCCGTCCTTCGGTGTCAGGCACCTGGAGTGCCTGACACCGAAGCATCATCAAATGAGCTTAAAAATGATGCCATGACCTAGGGTGCCTGTCCCCTCGGTGTCAGGCACCGGGGACGGACCGCCTTTCGCGGCCCGGCGGTTTTCTTTACGAACGGGAGAGTGCCGGAGTGCTGGAATGCCGGAGGGCTTCGTCACTCCCTGACTCCGTAACTTTATCACTCCCAATCTTGACAAACCGCCTTATTTCTGCTATAGTTAGCCGTTTCAAGAATTGTGCTTGAAACCAGGCCAAAATTTCAGTTCGTTGAAAATTCACGGAACGATCAACCCTTTCAGAAGAGGAGAACGTCATGACCAAAAAGAACGGAACGACACCGTCCGAGATCCAACCAGTCGTAACCGAGGGGGAACCCATGCCGAACGAACGCGAGATCGATGATCTGGAAGCTGGTGCCGAACTTCAACAGGTAGCCGAGCACGAACAGAAGATGAAGCGTGCCGGTCGGACCACCCTCGGCGCTTTCATCATCCTGCTGGTCGGCCTCCTACTCTACGGCATCGCCAGCGTTGTCGACAGCAAGACGAAAAGCGGCGTCACGGTCATCGTCCCGGCCGTCAAAGGCGTCGACGCCTCGGACTGCAGACCGGGACAGTGGCGCGTCGAAGGCAATCAACTGGTGTTCACGGAATGTGCGAAGGCGATGTTCAACGGAAAGTGATCATCGCCTCGCGGGAACCTGCCGACCGCCGGCCAACCGCCGGCCTCGGCAGTCTCCATCCGCCGAGCAAAACGAAAGGAACGGGTCATGAAGATCACGACCAAGGGAACCGACCAGCAAGGTTGCGTGGGAGAACCCCTGCAGCCTCTCCAGGTCTGGCTCAAGGAAGAGTGCGGGCTCATCAACATGCCGGTGCACTTCCGGCTGATCAAGGGTCGCGGAAAATTCACGCATCGCGACGAACGGACTGATTGGTCCGGCGAAGCGATCGCGGAATTCATTCCCGAAGCGGCTGGGCCGTATACGATCGATTGTCTGATCGGCCGCCGCGAACAGAAAGGGCAAACGATGCAGAAAGTCTCGTTCACGGGACAGATTTCCCCAGCAGCACCGCCGAAGTCCGACTTCACAAGCGACATCTCGCAGATGATCGATGAGGAACTGGCTGTGGCGGACCAATCCAAGGTCTCCGCGCCAGCGACGGAATCACCGGCGCCGACATCGTCGTTCGAGACGCTGTTGGCGGCAGAACTGGCGGTCGATGAAGACCTGCCGCCGGCCGAACAGATCGAGCCGGTCGAGCCGCAAGCGCCTCCCCCGCCGGAGACGCCCCCAGCGGAACCCGAGACGGAACCGCTGTCCAAGCCGGTCGAGCCGGAAAATCTCCGGGACCGCGAAGACAATGCGCAATTCCAGAACGAGGACGTTTCGACCCCGAACTGGAAACAGAAGATCGTCTGGGCCGTCATGGCTCTGGCGATCGGCGGTTTCCTGGCGATCATTGCCAACCTCGACCGAAAGGGTCAGCTGCCGACCGCCGGAAACTCCGGAACCGGAAGCATCGACTGCACTCAGGCCGCTGTCCAGGTCGTTGACGGCGACAAATTCGTCTTCAGCGGCTGCGTCAAACAGCCTTAAGTCCAGTTCGGTCCCTCACTAGCCGCCGAGCTCTCAGCTCGGCGGTTTTTCTTATCCGAGCGCGCGGAACCGGCTCTGCCAGGCCGGGGTCTTGATGAAAAAACGTAAATAGTCTACGATACTTTTGCTAAAAGCAGCGGTAGCACATCCGACAACTGATCGCGCGTGGGTCCGTGGTGTAGCCCGGTTAACACGGGCCGCAGTACTGCGGCCAGACCGAGGGTTCGAATCCGCATGATAACCACCCTTTACGTCATCAAAAATACAAAAGGCAACTACTATATCGGAGTCACTGGAGATATTCACCGGAGACTGATCGAACACAATTCGGGAACAAGTCTTGCTACCAGAGGAAGGGGTCCGTGGAAACTGGTGTATACGGAAACTTTCCTTTCGCCGCAAGAGGCGAAAAAACGCGAGTATCAGATCAAGCAAAAGAAACGGAAATCATACATTGATTGGTTGATAAATGCGCGTGGGTCCGTGGTGTAGCCCGGTTAACACGGGCCGCAGTACTGCGGCCAGACCGAGGGTTCGATGCCAATCATCCTGATCAAAACAGAGGTCGTACATCCGACAACTGATCGCGCGTGGGTCCGTGGTGTAGCCCGGTTAACACGTCTCCCTGTCACGGAGAAGACCGAGGGTTCGAATCCCTTCGGACCCGCCATAAAAGAACTGTTCATGTCGAACGGTTCTTTTATTTTGCCGCTCCTGCCCATGGTGTAGCCCGGTTAACACGGGCCGCAGTACTGCGGCCAGACCGAGGATTCGAATCCCTTCGGACCCGCCACGTAAAAACCGCAGCGCAAGCTGTGGTTTTTACGTACCACGTGGACTGCCTGAAAGGTAGTCTTTACGTGGTCGACCACGGGGGCTCTTGACATTTTTTTTTTGCTATCCGCTATACTCCACCCCGCTCACTCAACTGAGCGCCCTAAGCACTCGTTTGGGGCAACCGAAAACAGGAGACGAGAGATGAAATCGCTCATTCAAAAACAAGTTTTGGCCGTCTGCGAAGTGCTTGCATTCTGCGCCCTCACTGGTTGCGGGACCGAAGACGAGACCATTGATCCGGACAACCTTCTCGATTCCGTCGACACCGTCGCGCAAGCCCTGGATTCCGCGCATACGCGCGTAATCCAAGAGTGCTCGCAATCCATGTCCGGCAGCTGGTGGACGTACAACGAGACCAACTGGCCGACGGGGACGACGTACGGGACGTATGCGTACATCTCCAACGATCTGGGAGCGTGGGGAAAGTTGTTGGATAACACCTACAACTACGGAATCAGAGGCTGGTGGACGTCGTGCAGAAAGACAAACTCTCCGCAGACCAACAACTACGGGCCCTGTAGTCTTACGTACGGCGATCTGGACACCGCGAGCCTCTACGATTGCCAAGGCACATGCACGGGCGGCATTCACCATCGTGGCGGACAATGCAAGCCATTCATGAACTTGGTGGCGTACCGCTCTGGCACGTACCAAAACCCGGGCTACGCTTGGAAGTCATTCCCGAACGACGCCACGATCGCGGCAAGCGACCCCAACGGCACGCTCATGCCTGCGGCGACCTATGCGAATATCGTCGAAGGGGATTACCTCCGGCGACCCTACGGACACGCCTTGATCATAGTTCGCAAGATCAGTAGTTCCCAGGTCATCGTGTTGGATTCGAACTGGTCCGGCGGCAACGGGACGGAACAAATCTCATCACATAGCATGGCCTTCGGCAGCGGCGATAGCGACAGCAATCTGGGTGCCTATCGCGTTCTTAAATGCGCATATACGGGCGGATGTTGATGCTCATGTACATATGACGCATTTCGGGGAGGGTTTCATGCCTCCCCTTTTTTCTTGAAAGACACTTACTACGAGATGATCTTGCGACATACTGATACAATTAGGATAATAGAGATAAGAGTGTTAAATGTTTGAGACCGCCTTATGATAAAACGATTGAAAATCACGGTCATCTGCATCCTGACCATCATGGCGCTTGCGCTTGTCTTTGTACGTTTTGCATTACCGAAGCCATCCACGCCAGCGCCCGCGATTACCAAGGCTCCTCCGGTGCCGGCGGGGTCGTTGGTCGATCTCTCCAAGATCGCCTATGACGCTAAGACGACCGTTCCTGGTACTGGGGTTACCTTTTCATACCCGAAAGAAGGCTATTACGGGAAAGGTGCACAGTTGGTGAATCAAGTATGGACATCTGACCTGAATGTTAATCATGCTTCATTTCCCGAAATCGAGAGCCTTTATTTCACTTCACTTCATGACAGTATTTTGAATGCGCAGCAAATCAGTATTCGAGTGTTTCGGCTCGAAAAAACAACGGACATTGAGGACGTATTGAACGGATTGGGAATACCCGGACCCTATTACCCCCTTCCAGGACGTTTCGAATCAATCAATGGAACACGTTACTATCTCCAACCTGGAAAAACCTCGGGCCTCAATCTTTTTATTGTCTACGGATACGACGCGTATACGATCGTAAACGGCCGGCTTCTCATTGTGTCGTTCCAGGGTGGTTTTGATGCAAGCGATGATAATAAGACCCCTGATCTTGTCATGCAATTTCTCTCGCGCCTGGATTTCTCCTGTACGTCTACGTCGGATTGCTCAGTAAATTCATCTCCGATCATTGTATCAAAGGGGAACGAGCAATAGATTTGAAAAACCTGATAAGGATGAGACGCGGCTATTTTAAAATGGAATCGGGCTACATGCCATATCTTGATGCCATGAGCGCGGTTCTAATGTCGTCCACAATGCCCCGCCATCGAAGAAACGCCCGAAGAAGGGCGTTTTTTCGCATCTCGCCAGGATGCCCGGTTAACACGGGCCGCAGTACTGCGGCCAGACCGAGGGTTCGAATCTCCCGCCATGACAGGCGTGGATCCCGCTCACAATATCGTAATAACAGAAAGCGGGACCTTCGGACCCACGCACATCATTGACGCGACCCCTGATCTTTGCTTATCTTTAGCAAGCGAAACGGTTCTTTAAAAATTCATTCATGAGACAGCGCCTCGGGCATAAAGGCCCCCACTCCCGCCGACAGCCGGGTTGTGTCCGGCGCGCTGCCTCATGAAAGAGGAAGCCGCCGGCCGGAGCGACTCCGGCAGATCCAGAACCCAGGAGATGACGATGACGACGCGATCGATCACGTCCATGACCGACGGACAGCAGAAGCAATTCAGAAGATTCATCGAAGACGCCGCAGACAAAGCTCTCGCGGAAACCAGCCTCAGCAAAGACGAACTTCAGAGGCTCATCGCGAACGGCGGCAAATTCCAATCGTCCATCATGGCGGCGATCCGGGAATTCTCCGGCACCCGATTCCTTCGTGAGGAGATCCTCTCTGATTGCACGTACCCGGAAGAATACAAGGGGCCGAAACCGATCTCGGAGCAAGTCGCGATCCTCTTAGAACGCTTGCCGGCACTCGGGAACGCGACATACGACAAGAAGCTGGCCACACGGCCGCTGCCGCCGAACACCGAAGGGTGGTTCGCTATCCCGAGGTGGGAGAAGCTGGGATCCTCCTACACCGATGCCGTGGAAAGAATGTTCAGATCCTTCTGGCCCACGTGGAATTTCAATATCCATCACCGCCCGATCGGAAGAAGCCATCTGCGCCAGCTCGCCGAGACGACGCGGGCCTTCCAGAGACTCGGCGACGAGCAGTTCGGACACGACATCCTCGTCGTCCCCGCCCAATTCGGTCTTCGCCACCGCGGCCGTTCGGCTCGCCGGGCCCGCGAGACGATGAATGTCGACGAATTCGCTCTCGGCGTGTTCGCTGTGGGATGCATGCTTCTGACTCATCCTGAGCGGCAGCAGCTGATCAAGCAGAAACAGCTCCAGGTCGACTGCGCTGGCGACGAGTACGCCATTGATGCTGATCAGTTCTTCTTTGCGCCATCCTTGGCTTTCAACCGAAAAGAAGCTTACCTCGGCGTCTCCGAGGATAGCGCGGTCTACAACGATTTCGGCGTCGCGTCAGGCTTCCTCTTGCTGTAACCGCTCCTTAACCGGCCGCCCGCAACGCAACGCGGGTGGCCTTTTTCTTTTGCGCCAGGATTGACAAGAGCGGTTTTTTATGCTATATTTAGAGCAGTAATTGAATTTTGAGGCCAAAATTATGCTCGAACGTATGACTCCTTCGCAATTCGACATCAACAAAGCGAGCGACGACGAGCTGGCCAAGGCTGTTGAAATTCCCGCCGCGCAGAAACAGGAAACCAGACTGAGCCCGGCTGACCGGGCCCGGCAGGCCGTTTCCAAAGCGAGCCGCGAGATCCTCGATCTGAAGATCCACGGCGCCAAGCAAGGCATTCCGGATGAACTCCAGGAGAAGATCGTCGAGGCGCGGCGCCAGAACGCCATTGCCGAGACCATCGCGGCTGATCCGACTCTGGACGCCGCGGCGGCCGAAACCATGATCGCCGAATACCTGCAGATGCAGGAGACGGAGCACGAGCTCGCCACCAAAAAAAGCGGGCAGATCGACATCTCGGACGCGGAGATCGACAGCCTCGGAGCCGGTCTGGGCGAGGAACTGGCCGTGACCACGGAGCGTTCGTCGGCCGATCAATTGAAACTCGCGGCGAGCGCCGAGAAGCGCGCCATGGACACGGAAGAGAAATTCCAGGCCGACACGACCGCTTTCCGCCAGAACGCCGAGGTCCAAAAATTCGTCGAAGACAACATCCGCGGCGCCGCGGACGAATGGGATACGAACCTGCCGGGCAAACAACTGGAACTGGCCGCACGCCTCGGCAGCAACAACAAGGAAATGACCCACGCCGCCATGCAGGCCATCGATTCGCTGATCAAGGAGAAATTGCAGCGGATCAAGGGAGCTCAAGAGATCGCCGCCGAACCGAGTCTCGATCTCGGCTCAGCCAATGACGACGAACTGGATTCCGCGCTCGACAAACTCGGCTGAAACAACGTTAAAACACCCCGCTCCAGGCGGGGTGTTTTGATTCGGACTATTTCTTCTTTTTGGCGGGCTTACTACGGGCGGCCGGCTTCTTCGCGGCCGGCTTTCGAAGCTGCTCCTCGGTCTCGGCGATCGCCACCGAAGTCTTAAGCAGCGAATCCGGATTGAGCGAGATACTGTCGATCCCCTCCCGCACCAGGAACTGCGCGAACTCCGGATAATCCGACGGCGCCTGGCCGCAGATACCGATCTTCACCTTCTTCTCCTTGGCGACGCGGATGACGTGCCGCAGCGAATCATAGACCGCGTCATTCCTCTCGTCGTACAGCCGGCTGACGAACTGGGAATCGCGATCGACGCCGAGCGTGAGCTGTGTCAGGTCGTTCGACCCAATGCTGAAACCGTCGAAGATCTCCGCGAACTTGTCGGCTAGGATGATGTTCGACGGGATCTCGACCATTACGTAGACCCTGAAGCCGTCCTTGCCCCGGACCAAGCCGGCTTCGGCCATGGTCGCGAGCACTTTCCTGCCCTCCTCCGGCGTGCGGCAGAACGGGATCATGACGATGAGATTCTTGAGCCCCATCTCCTCGCGCACTTTCCGCACGGCCCGGCACTCGAGCAGGAACGCGGCTTTGTACTTCTCGTCGTAATACCGCGAGGCGCCGCGCCAACCGATCATCGGATTGGACTCGACCGGTTCGTAGGCGCGCCCGCCGATGAGATTGGCGTACTCGTTAGTCTTGAAATCAGACATGCGGACGATGACGTCCTTCGGATTGAAGGCGGCCGCGAGCCGTCCGATGCCCTCGGCCAGCCGGTCAACGAAGAAGCCCGTCTTGTCGGCGTAACCCCGGGTGATCTCGTCGATCTTGGCGCGCGTCTCGTCGTCCTGCTTGTCGTAATTCAGGAGCGCCAGCGGGTGGACCTTGATGTAATTGGTGAAGATGAACTCCGTGCGGGCGAGGCCGACGCCACGCTGGGGCAGAAACGAATATTCGAAAGCCAGCTCCGGCTCGCCGACGTTCAGCATGAGCGCGGTCTCCGGGATCTTGAAGCCTTTGAGTTTGGTGCGGCGCATTTCGAACGGCAGCAGCCCCTCGTAGATCTTGCCCTGCTCGCCCTCGGCGCAGGAGACCGTGACTTCCTGGCCATCCTTCAGGACCGCTGTCCCGTTCACGGTCGCGACGACCGCCGGCGTGCCCATCTCGCGCGAGACGATGGCCGCGTGGCAGGTCCGGCCGCCGCTATTGGTGATGATGGCCGCGGCTTTCTTCATGATCGGCACCCAGTCCGGATCGGTCATCTCGGTCACGAGCACTTCGCCCTCCTGGAATTTGACCATGTCGTGGACGTCCTTGATGACCCGCACTTTGCCGGAACCGATCTTCGAACCGATGGACAGGCCGGTGGCCAGGATCCGGCCGCGCTTCTTCAGCAGATATTCCTCGATGACGTTGAGGTCGCGTTCGGCCTGGACCGTCTCCGGCCGCGCCTGGACGATGAAGAGCTCGCCGGTCTTGCCGTCCTTGGCCCACTCCATGTCCATAGGCTGCAGGTGGCCGGCGCGCTTGGAATAATATTCCTCGATCATCGTGCCCCACTTCGCGAGCTTCAGGATCTCGTCGTCGGTCAGACAGAAACGCTGACGATCCTCGGCGGAAACCGGCACGGTCCGGATGGTCGAACCGCCCTCAAGACTGTAAATGATCTTAGTCTCCTTCATACCCAGCGTCTTGCCGACGATCGGCCGGAAACCCTGGAGCAGGGTCGGCTTGTAGACGTAGAACTGGTCCGGATTGACCTTGCCCTGGACCACGCTCTCGCCGAGGCCGTACGCGCCGTTGATCAGGATCGCGTCCTTGAAACCGGATTCCGTGTCGATCGAGAACATCACGCCGGCGCAGGAGAGATCGGAACGGACCATCTTTTGAACGCCGACCGATAGCGCCACTTTCATGTGATTGAAGCCTTTCTCAACGCGATAGACGATGGCGCGGTTGGTGAAAAGCGACGCGAAGCAGCGTTTGACCGCGTCCTGCAGAGCGAAGTCGCCCTTGATGTTGAGATAGGTATCCTGCTGGCCGGCGAAAGAAGCGCCCGGCAGATCCTCCGCGGTCGCCGAAGACCGGACGGCCGTATCCACTTCCTGGCCGCCATAGCGGGCGCACATCTTCTTGTAAGCCGCGGAAATGGCCTGGCGCAATTCCGGCGAAACCTCGGCCGCGAGAATCGCCTGGCGCACGAGTCCGCCGCGCTCGGCCAGATCCTCGACATCCTTGACGTCCAGACCCTTGAGGATCGCCGCAATCTTCGGCCGGATGCCAGCGTGGTCGAGGAAATGCCAGTAAGCCGCGGAGGTCACGGCAAAACCGTCGGGAATCGGGATGCCGCGCCTGGTGAGATTCTGGAACATCTCGCCCAAGGAGGCGTTCTTGCCGCCGACGATGGCGACGTCATCCATGTCGATCTCGCTGAAGAATTTGATGAACGGCGCGGCGACTGGCTTCTTGGACATAAGATGAACGGATGACGCCAGCCCCGGCGGCCGGCGTCGTTTTTTATCTATTCGATCGATTTAAGTTCGATGAGATTGAGGCCGCCCGAAGAACCGACCGGTTCGCCGGCGATGGCGATGATAAGGTCGCCTTTTTTGACGGCTTTGACCTTCTTCATGTAGCCGATGGAGCGGTCGATGAGTTCCTCGATGGAGTGGCAGCGCGGCAGCAGGAACGGCACGACGCCCCAGGACAGATTGAGCTGATGCCGGACGCGCTCGGAATCGGTGGAGACGTAGATCGGCATCTCTGGACGGTAGCGGCTGACGATGCGGCCGGCGTTGCCGGAAAGCGAGGCGACGAGGATCAGTTTGGCCTTGGTGTCGCGGGCCAGGATGTTGGCCACGCCGGACACGGCTTCTTCGGAACTGGACTTGCCGGACAGGAAACCAGGCTCGCGTTCGGTGTTGTCATATTCCGACATCTCGGTCTCGTGGATGATCTTGGCCATGGTGCTGACCGCCTCGACCGGATACTTGCCGGAAGCGGTCTCGCCAGAAAGCATCACCGCGTCGGTGTGATCGATGACCGCGTTCGCGACGTCCGAGACCTCGGCGCGGGTCGGCCGCGGATTCCGCATCATGGAATCGAGCATCTGGGTCGCGACGATGACCGGCTTGCCGGCCGCGCGGCACTTGTCGATGATGCGTTTCTGAATGAGCGGCACTTCCTCCGCCGGCATCTCGATGCCGAGATCGCCGCGCGCGACCATGATACCATCGACCGCTTCGATGATCTCGTCGATATGCTTCACAGCCTCGTGTTTCTCGATCTTGGCGATGATGCGGATCGGCGGGACGTAAACATAGCTGCCGCCGAGCTTGGCCTTGTGATCCTCGATCAGGTAGCGCAGGTCGTAGACCTCCTTGGCCGACCGGACGAAAGACAGCGCGATCCAATCCACGTGATGCTCCACGCCGAACTCGACGTCCGCCGCGTCCTTCTCGGTGATTGCTGGAATGGACAGCGTTGCGGTCGGCAGGTTGATACCCTTATGCGACGTCAGGATCCCGCCGGTCACGACCTCGCAGGTGATATCCCGGCCTTTGACTCCGATGACGCGCACATCCATGAGACCGTCGTCCAGGAGCAGCCGGTCGCCGCTTTTCACATCTTCATGCAGCTTCTCATAACCGACCGGGATCTTCGGCGGCGCGGCCAGGCGGTCGGTCGTGAACACGACCTTCGTCCGCGGCACAAGTTTGACGCCTTCCGCGGGCAGATTGCCGATCCGCACTTTCGGTCCCTGGAGATCTTGAAGAATAGCCACGGGCTCGTTGGTCTGGCTCGAAAGCATCCGCAACGCGCCGATGAGCTTGGCGTGCTCTTCGTGAGTGCCATGGGAAAAATTCAGCCGAGCGACGTTCATGCCGGCGCGAACCATGGCCGTGAGAGTGCTCGGGCTGCCGGAAGCCGGCCCAATGGTGCAGACGATCTTGGTTCTCTTATTTTGGCTCATAAGGCGGTTGAGGCAGGCTGTCTGTGAGGTTGCGTCCGCCGAGCTTAGCTTCAGCGCGACTTCTCGAATAATTATACCAAAAATCAGCCTCCGGCAGAATGGCTGTCTGTCTTCTGACGGATACAAAAACCACCGAGCTGATCTCGGTGGTTCGCCATTATGCAATCTCTGCGCTTAACCCATCTTGCGCCTGATGAAGGCTGGGATCTCCAGATCCTCTTCGGCCGCCGGTTCTTCAGCCCGATTATCCCGGATGCCGGCCAGGACGCGTTTGACGAATGGAGCGGTCGACGCAGCCTGTTCGGCGGCTGCCGGAGCGGCTTCCGCCGCTTTGACCTTGACCGTCTGGCGCGGCTGTTCTTCAACAGCCGCGGCCGAAGCGCGGCCGTCCTTGGTCAGAAAACGATTGGCCGAATAGCCAGCCTGGTCAGCGGCGCCTTTTTCCTGGCGCAACATCTTGCGCTCGCCGTCGAATCCGGTCGCGATGACGCAGACCTTGACCTCGTCCTTCATGGATTCGTCGATGACCGTGCCGAAGATGACCTTGGCGGTCTCATGGGCGTTCGAGGTGATGATCTTGGCCGCCTCCGAAACCTCATGCATGCCGAGCTTGCTGCTGCCGGTGATGGTAAAGAGAACGCCACGAGCCCCCTCGATCGAAACCTCGAGCAGCGGGCTTGAAACGGCGCGTTTAGCGGCCTCCACGGCCCGATTCTCGCCGGAAGCGCGACCGATGCCCATGAGCGCGGTGCCGGAACCGTTCATGATCGCCCGGACATCGGCGAAATCGACATTGATGAGTCCGGGAACGGTGATGACCTCGGAAATGCCCTGAACACCCTGGCGCAACACGTCGTCAACGGTCTCAAAAGCATCCAAAAGCGAAGTGTTCTTATCGACGATCTGCAACACGCGATCGTTCGGGATGGTGATGATGGTATCGACCTGATTGGCCAGTTCGGCATGAGCGCGTTCGGCGATATCGCGGCGCTGGGCGCCTTCGAAACTGAACGGTTTCGTGACCACGGCGACGGTGAGGGCCCCGAGATCGCGGGCGATCTCCGCGACGAGCGGCGAGCCGCCGGATCCGGTGCCGCCGCCGAGACCGCAGGTGATGAAGACCATGTCCGCGCCCTTGAGCGCGTCACGGATCTCGTTCTGGCTCTCTTCGGCAGCCGTGCGCCCCAGTTCCGGATTCATGCCGGCGCCGAGACCGCGCGTCGCGGCCTTGCCGAGATGGATCTTCTGCGGCGCCTGCGAGTAATGCAAAGCCTGCACGTCGGTATTGGCGGCGATGAATTCAACGCCCTTGATCTTCGACTGGATCATCCGGTTGACCGCGGAATTACCGCTGCCGCCGATGCCGATCACTTTAATCTTGGCGAACGTTTCGATTGCTGGTTTGACCTCGGCCATAAAAAAATGTGGTTGTCGCGTCCCCGCGCCTGGCGCGCACGGATCGTCTTCGGGGTGATTATTGCTTCGCTAAAACTATAGGCGAGGACGCACTCACGTGTCAAGGCAAAAATCCGCCAAATGAACACAAAAAATGTTCATTTTGTCCCCAGTGGTTGCGCGAGAGAGACGGAGTCAGGGAGTTTAAGAGTGCGGGAGTTCAGGAGTGCTGGAGTGCTGAAGGATGCCGGAACTTCCCCGCTCCTCAACTCCCCCACTTCCAACTAAAAAACCGCTCCATAGAGCGGCTCTTCTAGTTACTAGTTGCTAATCAGTGGACCATCGCGCCAAACCACTTCTTGAGATGCTCGGTGACTTTTTCGACCGGTTTGGATTTCGACCACTCGCCCTTGCGGCGCGCGGGCGTTTCCTCAGCTTCCCGCATCGCCCACTGCATGAGTCCGATGGCGGTCGTGTAGCCGAGATCCGTGACCTTGTCCGTGATCGAAGTGACGCCGATGGGATAGCCGAGCGAAACCGGCAGACGCAATTTTTGCTTGGCCAGGTCAGTGAGTCCGGCGACCTTGGCGCCGCCGCCGGTGATCACGATACCGGCCGGCAGCATGCCGCTCCGGTCGATCTTCTTGAGTTCGCCATCGACTTTCTCCAGGATCTCCTCGGCCCGGGACTGGATGATGTTGGCGACGTATTTCAAGGAGACCATCTCATCCGAATCAGCGCCCATCTCCTTCAGATTGATCTCTTCGCGTTTGGTAAGATCCTTGGAGACCGCGCGGCCGTAATTCAGTTTGACCTTCTCGGCAATGTCGATCGACGTCCTGAGCCCGATGGCGATGTCGCTCGTGATGTGGTCGGCGCCGATGGGCAAGGTCGCAAGATGCATGATATCGCCCTGCTCGAAGACCACGATCGAGGTGGTCGAACCGCCGATATTCACGACCGCCACGCCCAATTCTTTCTGCCGGGGCGTCACGACGACCTCGGCCGCGGCCAGGATGCCAAGCACCAGATCATCGATATTGACGCCGGTGCGATAAACGCATTTGGTGAGATTCTTGATATGTGCGGAAAGCCCCTGGACGATCTGCGCGTCGACCTCGAGCCTGATGCCGGTCATGCCGACCGGGTCCTTGACCCCCGGCTGGGAGTCGACGGTGAAGGTCTTGGGGATGACGTGAATGATCTCGAAATTGACCGGGGTGGCGATATTCTGCGCGGCCTCGATCGCCCGCACGACATCATCTTCGCGGATCTCGCCGTCCGGACGGGCCACCGCGACCACGCCTTTGCTCACGAGCGAAGAGACGTGCGTTCCCGGAATGGCGATCATAGCGGAACTCACCGGTACGCCGGTCATCCGCTCGACGCGCTCCAAGCAGCTCGAAACCGTCGAGACGGCATCCTCGATCGAGATGACCGTGCCGCGGGAGACACCCTCGGAAACCGTTTCCGCGGCGCCGAGGATGTGGACCGATTCCTTGTCGCCGACAGGCAAACGCTGCCCGACCACGATGCGGACGGCGCACGAACCGATGTCTATTCCGGCGAAAATCTGATCATTGGGCATAACGCTCGACAAATGTTTGGCGCTGCGAGGCCGTTCAAACTAACGCCGCCAGGCGCGGACCGAAGATCAACACGGCGATGATCACGGATCCGATCGCGGCAGCAAAAACCGTGCCTGCCATGATATCCTTGATGTCTTCGACATACGGATGCAGGCGCGGTTTGAAGAGATCGACCATGCGTTCAAAAATACTGTTCAGCAATTCTAACACGAGCACAAGTGCAATAGCAAGCGTCAAAATCGACCGTTCCGCGCCGGAAAGATCGAATACGGACATGAGGACGACGACCGCGGCGGCGGCGGCCAATTCAACGCGAAAATTCTGCTCTTCGCGGGCGACTTTGGCGATACCGCGGGCGGCGTAGCGGAAACTTTTGACTAATTTCTTCGGATCTAACATAGCATTCGCTCGATCAGAGGACTTTGGTCCTGAGCAGGACTTCTTGTTGGAGAAAAAACATCTTTTTTTCGCGGGCCGGGACGTTGTGATCGTAACCAAGGAGGTGGAGGAACCCGTGGACGATGACGAGAGCGAGTTCCTGCGCGCAAGGCCGGCCGATCTCGGCCGCCTGGCGGCGCACGCGGCCGGGACAGACGATGAGATCGCCGAGTCCGCCGCTGTCGGACAGGCGACGTTCTTTCCGGTCGAGCTCGTGATAGGCGAAAGACAGGACGTCGGTCGGCCGATCGAGACCGCGACGCTCGCGATTCAGCCGCCGCATTTCCGGCTCGCTCACGAAGACGATCGAGATCGCGGCCGCGCCGCTCCAACCAGCCAGCCGGAAAGACATGGCGAGTAATTTTTGCAGAGGCAGTTCCCGGAGACACGCCGGCGGACGACCATGAAGATCAACGCTCACCATACGCCTGAATCATACCGCAGGAGACGGGAATTGAAAACCGCTCCGGAACATTCCGGAGCGGTCGCAATTTCTTGGCTCTACTCAGCGACTTTCAGGCTATTCACCACCATCTTGAAAGTGACCGCGTAATCAAGTTTATTCTGGCCTCCCAGATTATAACTCACGATGAATATGCGCTTGCCCGCAGCCACGAAGGCCGTCATCTTGTCCGGGCTCAGGATCTCCTCGTGACCGCCGAGAGTCTTAAGCAATTGAACCTCGGAACCCACGACGCCTGGCGATTGTTCCAGATACCAATCCAAGAGCGTCTTGTCCGTATCATTGGTTTCGACCAACACCTGGATGAACTCACCCTTGGGCGACGTGAAGTAGGTTTCCTTGCCATCTTCGCCTTTCTCGCTCACGACCCAGGAGGCCGGACGGAAGATCTCGTAACCCTGGACCGCGCTCTTGTAGACAGCGATCCCCGGATTATTCACGAGCAGGGCCGGGCGCGGCCGGGCCGGATCGAAAAGGTTGAGTACCTCGTTCAGATCAACGAAACTGTCGCCGTCGGAATCAGGATTGCTCATATCCGAGCCGTAGATGCCGGTCTCTTCCGCGTCGGTCACGCCGTCAAAATCAGAATCCGCTCCCGGAGTCGGTTCGGGAGGTTCGCAATCAGCGGCGCAGGTCTCGAGAGTCTCAGGTTCCTCGCATTTGTTGTCACCGCAGACCGGACCGGGCGGCACGCAATCAGCAGAACATGTTTCCACGGTCTCCGGCGCCTCGCATTTGTTGTCACCGCAGACCGGACCCGGGGACGGGCAGTCGGCCGGACAAACGGCGAAATTCTCGCCGCTTTCGCATCGGTTGTCGCCGCAGACCGGACCGGCCGGAATATTGGCGTTGGTATTGATCGCGGGCTGGACCGGACCCTTGGCCTTCTGTCCGGGCTGGTAGACCAGGAAATAATACGCAGCGCTGCCGCCGAGAGCTAGCAACAGGAAAATGACGATCAGGATGATCGGCAACGCGCTGCGTTTCTTGGGCTGCGGCGGTTTGGACGCTGGAGGATTAGCCGCTGCTGCCGGAGCCGGCACTGCCGGTTTCTTCGGCGGCTCGACCACTTTCTTCTTCAGAGCCGCGCCATAAAACTCATCCGGAATGACGTGGATGACGGTCTCGGAAGAGTTGGCGCCAGGCAAAGCCGCGGTGGGCGTGCCTGGCGGTTTCTCAAAACCCGGATTCGGAGCGATGTTCGGGGTGTCCATGGGAATAGCGGCTTAGGGCGTCGGCGGCAGACCGGGCAATTTTCCCGGCCCCAGCGGATTATAGCCAGCCTTGACCTCGGCGCCATCAAGATAACCGTCACCGTCGGTATCCGGCTTCTTCGGGTCGGTCTTGTATTGGCGCACTTCTTCAAAGTCGGTCAATCCGTCGTTGTCGGTGTCAACGGCCTGCGGGTCGGTCCCGAGCTGCGCCTCCTCCATATCGGACAACCCATCGCCGTCGGAGTCGATCGGAGCGGTCTCTACGGCTGGCGGGACGATCGGCTCCTGCGGCTGCGGTTCGGGTGCTTGCGGCGCGGCCGGTTCGGGCTGGGGCTCTTGGGCCTCCGGTTGGGTCGGCTGGGCTTCCACATCGGTCGCCGCGGCCTGATCCGTTGGCGCCGCCGGAGCGGGCGCCTGGCTGCGATTCAAAAAGAAATACGCGCCGCCGCCGATCGCGGCCAGAACGATGACGCCGACAAGACCAAGCAGAAGCTTATTGGGTCCGGCCGAATACGCAGCCTGGGGCGCGGGAACGCCAGAACCAGCCGGCTGGACCGGCCTGGGCTTGTCCACTTCCGCGAAAATATCTACCGGTTCTTTGGCGTCGTCGAACATAAATTTATGTTATCTCAGCGAAAATACTACAAGCGATACCACAACCATTGTTTATTTCTTTGAGCTTATGATACAGCGGAATTCTTCTGTATTTATCATATCACATCTTTAGACCCGTTTCTATCACCCAAAATCGTCGCTAAAACCAAAATCATCTTCCCCAGCCAGGGAGGACGATCTTTTGCGGACTTATTTGCCTTTGACCAGCGGATCGCGGCCGGAACGATATTCTTCGCTGTCCGAAAGGCCGTCGCCGTCAGTATCGCTCTTGAGAGGGTTTGTCTTGAAGTTGTAATACTCGGCTCCGTCTCCAAGAGTGTCGCCGTCCGTGTCCCAATTATTCGGGTCAGTCCCGAGTTTGGCCTCTTCCGCAACCGTAAGACCGTCGCCGTCATCATCACCTGAAAGCGGCACTGGGACTGAAGGAGTATCCTGGCGCGGTTGTTGCTCACCCGCCTCAACACCTGATCCCGACTGCCCTACCGGCACTTGTGCCGCATCTTCCAGAACGGATCGAGATCTCAGATAGAACGCCAGAGCGCCACCACCCAACAGGACGACCACGAAAACCGACACGATGATAATGATGAGTTTCCGGTTCATAAAGAATTGATCTTAAGGCGTGCTGGTCTGATAAACATTCTGCGGGGTCAACGTCGGCACTCCAGAGGTGGGTACGGTCATGTCGAAGATGTACCAGTTTCCCTTGGTATTACTCGTACTCACAGGAGCCGTGATCGAAGTCAGCTGATACGCGCCGTTGTGCCAGCTGATATACATCCGGGAATTGACTTGGGAGAAATAATCGTAGCCATTACCGCTGTAGTCATTCACCCAGAATTTCCAGGTCCGCAGCACCGACCGATCATCATTCCACCGATATAACATTGTCTGCGGTGCGTAATCGAAAGTACCACAGGTGTTCCTGCCATCTGGATGGTAGCAGGACAGGAAAGCGTTCGGATTAGTATTAGCCACGTCTTGATTGCCCGGACTGCCGTACGACACTGTCGCGCTGCCTGGATCAGGAACCCAAAGATACGAATCAAGGAATCCGTTCAGGTCGCCATCCCAGATATATGCGGCCATGGCGTACCCGTAGGAAACCCGGGGCATCAGATAGAATTGCGGCGCCGACCAACTGTTCGCCGAACCGCTCGGAACGAACATCGAAGCTGCGTGATAACCGTTGACGTTGCGCTCCACGACCGCTCCAGAAAGGCCGGAAACGACCAGATTATTGGCGGGCTTGAACGGCAGCACCTTGAGCCGGACGCGGCAGTGCGCCGGCGTGCCAGTGGTCTTGACCACGTCGGCCAGATTATAATTGCCGCTGGCATCGGTCTGGATCGCGATATTATTCGGCGAACGATCGACGCCGCAGACGCCGCCGAGTTTCTTGCCGTTGGCCCAGATGAAGATCCCTTCGGTCACCTTGTCGTCGAGTCCGATCCAGCAATTGGCGCCGTTGCAGGCCGTCCGGACCTGTTCGTTCTTCGTCAGGTCGGCGATGGACGCGAGTCCGCCGTGATTGGAGCAGGCCGACTTGGCGGAATCATAGTTCAAACCAGTGCCCGTGACCGTGAGGTCGTTGCAGACACCGCGGTCGGCCAATTGAGTGGACGAACAAGCCGCGTCGTTCCACGTGCCGTCAGGGTACATCTGCGCGCAATTCTCATTGCCATCAGGGGAGCCGGTCCAGTTATCCGGCTGCTGCGTCGCCCAGTTATTGAAGTTCAGGGTCGTATCGGCATTGCAGTCGGTGTCGCTGCCGCAAGTCGTGACGCGATCGTAGTTGCAGACCGCGGCCTGAGCCTCGACAGTCGCGCCGACGATCGGAGTATTCACGAACATGGCGTCGCGCAGGTTTCCAGAAACAGCCATGCCTTCGCCAGGCCTGGTCCTGACCGTCCAGTTGTCATCGATCAGACTGTTGCAGTCATCGTCCTTGCCATTACATAGCTCTTTCGGATAGAAGACCAGGTCCATCGAGTTGGCTGGATTGCAATCGGCGACCTTGGCCAGCGTTGTCTTGGCGATATCCGGTCCGCCCCAGCAACCGGTGGACGGCGGCCAGGCCTGAATTTCGATCTCGCTGCCGGCGCAGGTCGTGATATTGAAAGAGATGTCGTAACTGCCATCGGCAGCCGTCATGACCTCCTTCAGATACGTAAGATTGCCGCCGTCCTTGCAATAGAGCTTGATCGGCGCATTGCCGACAACGCCCCTGCCGCCTTCAACCCTGAACACGCCCCTGATCTTCATCAGATTCTCATCAACCACGCCGTTGCAATTGTTGTCGCGGCCGTCGCAGACATCCTCGACACCCTCGGTCACCGAGAACGAACCGGTCTCGCCGGTGTCGCCGCTCTTCGTGTAGGTCAGGCTGAAATTCGGCCGCGAATCCCATTGGAGAGGTTCGCAATCCTTGGAGTTCGGCACGCCGTCGTTGTCGGCATCCGGATCGCAGGAATCCTTCAAGACGATCGGGTAGGACTGCGGCGGAGCGACGGGGTAGGGATTCGGGAACGGCCAGGAATTCGGCAGCTCCAACAAGTAGGCCTGCGGATTGAACAGGTTCCAGACGCCCTGCGGCGGCCGCACGTCACTATCTGTGTTGACCGTCGAGGAATCGTTGCAGGCTTTGGATGACCGGTCGACGCAGGTCCGTTTGCAGGTCTTGGCGTCGCAGCTAGCCTGGCCGGTCTGGCGTCCGAAGACCTGGTCCTGCGGCCTGGTGCTGACGCAGATCCAGTTATTGATCCCGGTCTCGCCTTCGCACTCTTCCGGTCCGGGCGGATCATGCTCGAAATTCTCCAGGATGTTGTTGCCGCAGAAGCCGCCGGTGACGGTGCCGAGCTTGCAGGCCGACGTGCAGTAAGTGCAGTCCTGGCCATAGGCCGGACGGCAGCGCTGGCCGTTCAAAGCTCCCCCGTCGCACTGTTCGCCGCGCGCGGCGCTCACGAAACCGTCGCCGCAGACAGCGTTCTTGCAGTTGACGCAACCGTCGGCGGCATCGCTGTTGCCATCATCACATTGTTCGCCGGTGTTCTTCACGCCATCACCGCAGCTGCCGGCTTCGGTGCAGCTCCAGTCGCCCCAGCGGCAGGCCAGCTGATCATCCTCCGTACCCGGCGCGTTGGCGTAGCAGGTGCGCCGCCAGCGCTTGTCATGATCGTTGGCATCGCAAAACTTGACGCAGGACCAATCCTGCCCGTTCGCGCCGAGGCCGCGGCAGTCGGCGTTGGTCGAACAGCCGGGCTGCGAAGACAGCTGCGTGCAGGTCGTCTGGTCCGCACCGGGCGGACAGCACAATTGCGGGTAATTCTGGACTCCGCCGTCGCAGACCTCGCCAGAACCATTGATCTTGCTGTCGCCGCAGCGCGGACCCAGCTCTTTGCAATCCCAGGAACACGATGGCGCACCATTGAAATTATATTGGCCGTTATCAGCGCCCAAATCACAGGCTTCGGAAGCCTGTTTCGCGCCGTCGCCGCAGCGCGGACCCAGACCGTTACAAGTCGAGTTGCACTGGCCGTAAGTCCCGTTGAGCGGACCGTCATCGCAGAACTCGCCGGACTGTTTGATGCCGTCGCCGCAGGAGCCGACCGCGCACGCCCCCGGAGCCTGCCATCTGCAATCCAAGCCGCAAGCTTTCCGCTGGACTCCCGGTCGCCCGCCGGATACGCAATCAATGATGGCCGGAGCCTGCCCTGGTTCGCACTCCTCCGGATTGGCGCCGCCGATCTGCACCACGCCATCGCCGCAATAGCCCTGGGAGCCGATCTCCGTCATGGCTTGGCAGCGCGGGCCAAGATCGTAGTTCACGCCGCTCATGAGGAGCGCGCCGCCGCCCTGGGGCTGGCAGCCGGCTTCAGGAGACCAGGCGCACTCCGACTTGGCGACGCATTCGTTCTGCGTGGTGTTGTCGGGATCGCTGCCGTCGCGCACCTCGAAACAGGTCGAGCCAGCCCAGTACATCTTCGCGTTGGCGGCGCACTTGCCGCCGAACCAATTACAGAAACCGTCCTGCGCCAGACAGGTGTTCTGTTCGGCATAGGCCGTGCACAGATAATCCTGCCCGGTCTCGAAATCGGCGTAGAGACGGAAATCCTGGCCGCCGACGCTCTGGAACTCATAGACGTGCGACTCGGCCGGACAGCGATAGACCTTCTCCGCGGCATTCCAGCAAGTGGCGGGATCGAACTTGCGCTTGTCGGCGCAAACGCCGTTCTCGTAGACGCAGATCTCGGCGTGCTGATCGCAGGCGGCCTTGTTCGGATACTGCGAACAGTAACCGGAACACTGCATGAGCTTGTTGACCGGATCGGCCACGAGACCGAAACCGAGTTCGCTGGCGAGGACCGACGTCCACGAGCCCCAGCTGCTGATCGTGCGGCCGGGCAGGAAAGTCCCGGACTCGAGCTTGGGATAGCCATCGCTCTTTTTGGCGACCAGCGCGTTCCGGAGCTGGACCAGATCGGTCCAGCGCTTCAAGTCGCGGATCAATTTATCCTTGTGAGCGCTGCAATAGAGGCCGGCGCGCAGCGGGTCGAAGCCGCCGTTCTTGACGCGGCAATCGACGTCGGCCGAACACGGGATCGGCTTGCCATTGTCGAGCGCCTGCATCCCCTCCTGGGCGGCATCCACGCAGTAGCCTTTGTTACTGACGTTCAGATTGAAATTTATCTTGTTCAGGATCTGGTCGAAGATGGCCTGAGTCTCCGCCGCCGCCCCGTCGCTGTAAGACAGGATGTTGACGTTGGTGTACAACCGGCGCTGCTGCTCGGCGGCGATGTCAACCTTGGCCACTGCCAGGCTATAGACCGTCCGCCCCTCGCGCAAAGCCGGATAGCCATCCACCGTGGTCGCTGTCGGATTGCCGCTGAAGCCCTGTTTCTGGTACCAATCGCTGATGCTCAAATGATCCAGATTGGACATGATGCGCAGACCGATGGCGTTCTTTTCCCAGGCTGTGGGCTTATCCGGGAAATTCGGGTCCAGCGGCCCCAAAGCGCGGTCGAACGTGAACAGATACTCCCGCTGGATATCGCGGCCAGGCTGCAACGAGGCGTACTTGGACTCGTTCAGGGCCGGTAAGAAACCGACGGCCGGGGTGCGCGGAGCGCTGCTCGCGGCGCCAGCTTGAGCCAGGCGCCGGCTGGCGCTGCTCAGGGCCGAAGACGTCCGCGAAAGGACTTTAACGCCGCTTTCGTTCAGCGCCGGCAGATCATCACCCTCGTCACCGCCCGCGGCGCCATCCCGACAATAATAGAAAGAAAGGTTCGTCGTGGGATCATAGAACGGGAACCACACCTGTTCGTCGCCGAGACAGGACAAGCTCGCTCCCCTGGCGGCATCCCAGGGCAAACCATGAGCCTGAACGTCGGTGCATTTCCGCCAGGACGGCCAGGGATTCCGGCACAGCATGACCGTGACCCTGGATTCGGCGCTGAGCGTCGAAGGCAGGCCCTGATCCAAGATCTCAGCGGCCACTCGGACCGACTGATCGCCATTGGCCGGGAACTTTTCGACCGGCGTCTTCCGGACCGAGACCCGGGCGGTTTCGGTTTCCTCCGGACGCGATCTGACGCAATCGGACGCCGCGGCGCAATTCTTGCAATCCGGACTATTATCCGCCTCGCCGATCTCGCAGAAACCGTTTCCGACCGCGGGACCGACGACCGTCGGCGCGACCACGATCGGCGAATCGTCAGGCTGAACGTCCCAGAACCATTTGAAACGATAATCCGGAGTGCTGTTCAGACTGGCCAGATCACCGCCGCGCGCCGGCTTGGCTTCGGCGACGAAATTCTGGTCGCCATCCAGCGAATCCTCAGGATCAGGATATACGGCCGCGTTCGTGTCCTCGGCGGTCGTGAACAGGTGCGAGACCGGAGTCAGTACCACGGAATCGATCTTGCAGACAGCGCCAGCGGTCTTGAATTCCGACGGGCTCGAATCGTAAAGCGGCACGCCGCCCGCCGTCCGCAGCACCTCGCCGGCCGGACGCAAGCCGTCGGCGCCGCGCAAAAGTATCGTGTGCGTGACATTGGGCAGATAAGAACCGGCGGACATGAAGGTCACCAGCCGCGGCTTGACGACGAGGTCGCCGGGAACACGGCAATAACCGGCATCAGCAGCTCGAACCGGCGAGACAGCGCGTTCCAAGAGGTCGAAGAGGAAAGAGATCAACCGCGCCGGAGCCTGCCACCAGGCACTCGACCGGACCTCCGGCCGGAGAGACGTTTCGCCCCAGGGCCGCAGCTGTCCGTTGACCGGCTGCCGGTCGGCGCAGGTATCGCCTTCGCCGCAATCGGCGTCCGTCGAGCACTGCTGGCCGGGTTTCTTGACGCAATATCTGACGGGCCGGCAGGAACCGCCGCAATCAGCGTTGGCGACGCAGGCAAGTCCGTTATTGGAACAGACGCTGGGCGCCTCCGCGGGCCGCGCAGCGCAAACGACGCCGAAAGAGCAGTCAGAATTGATCTGACAGCGCTCGCCGGTATCGGCGCAATATTTGGCCTGGATACAGGAACCGCCGCAGCCGGCGTCGTTCGTGCAGGTCTTGCCTGGATCATTGCTGCAGACCGAACGGCACGCTCCGTCAACGGCCGGTTCGTAAACTCCCACGTTGTCCCGAACGGAATTGATATCGACAGCTTCGCTGAAAGCGACTTTGACGGCCGTGTTGCGGCACACGTCTCCTTGTCCGGATAATGGGTAGACGAACTCCGGCACGGGCGCCGGCGCGCAACAGCCGTTCGCGGAGCAGCCCAGCGGCGGCGGAGCCGGATCCTCTGTAGCCATCTCGCCCAGCGACCGGCAATAGGTCTGAGGCTCGCTCTGTTCCAGACAGGAGCAGGTCAGGCTGACCGTGGCTTTGCCGACGCGCGTCGAATCGGAACCGAATTCGGTCAAGCCGGCCAGGACGTCATCCGACGGCCGAGCCACCGGCGGACCGGAGTAGACGCCGGCGCGGATGATCTGGAAAGGATCGATCCTGCCGTCGCCGCCGACCGGACCCGGATCGCAACCGGCCGCCTCGCCAGCGCCGACCACGCCATCGCGGCAGAACGACATTTCAGAATATTGCGCGGAAGCGCCTTCAAGCAGACAGGCTGCGGAACAGCCGTCTTGATTGGCCAGATTCCCGTCGTCGCACTGTTCGCCGGCCTCCACGATCCCGTTGCGGCAGCACCCCGTGCCGGTCGCTGCGGCGCAGGCTTTCGTGCCGGCGCGCAGACAAGTCTTCGGATCGCAACCGGCGGCCAGAATCGCATCGCTGGCGCCGGCCCCGCTGGCCGTATCACAGCCGATATCTTCGCCGGCTTCGGTCCGACCGTTGCCGCAATAATTGACGCAGGACGGCATGACTCCCTCGCTATCAGGCGCGACATCCAGACAAGATGGCAGGCTGCCCTCGCGCAAACAATTATTGCTGCAGCCGTCGCCGTTCGCGCGATTGCCATCGTCGCAAGCCTCGCCGTCGGCCAGCTGACCGTCGCCACAGGACGACTTGCCGGCCGCAGCGCCGAGCATGACGCAGCCGACGGTCGAGCCGTTGGGTTCCTGGCAGCCGGTATCGAAGACGGCGCGGACGGCGGAACAACCCGCGTCGCCGAGTTTGCAGCCCGCCGGTTCGGTCTCGATGATCGCCTCGCAATTTTCGCCGTTTTCCAACTGACCGTTGCCGCAGCACTGCGCATCATCAAGCGCCCCGCATTTGAGCGTGCCCAAAACTACGCACCGGCTGGCGTCGCACCCGCGCGTCGCCGGACTACCGACGGCCGCATCGCAAGCCGGGTCTTCCCAAGGCAGGTCAACCACGCCGTTGCCGCACTGCGGCATCTTGTTCTGAGACCCCGTATGCCGGCAATCGGAAGTGCAGCCGGCCATCATCTCCATGTTCGTATCGAGACGGACATCAGGAGCCGCCGGCGGATCAATGGATCCGGAGTTCGTGTAAAAACCATCGATGACGTTCTTGTCAGTCTTAGTCCAAAGCCAACTGTAAGCACTCGCCCGCAGCTGCTGGCCAAGATCATCGCATTCGTCAGGTTTGGCAAAAGGCACCGCCTCGAAATCGGCGCGCTGGCCGACGTATTGCAGCAGCACCGCGCTCGGCCTGACATCGGCATGATGGACGGCGCAAGGAGTGGGGCTGGTATTGGTCTTGAACTGCCAGGTGAAATAATCGCCGTCGTTAAGCTTCGAAAGCGGCACGCCGCTCCGACTCTTGATGAAACCGCTGCCGGCCGGCCGCTCGTCTTTTTTCGGATCCCAATATTGGCTCCGCAACCGGACGAGATAATTGGTGTTGCTCGCCAGGCCGGCCGAACCGATAGCGAATTCGAAGCGCCGGCCGCTCAGCTGACCGACCGAATCCACGACCTTGTTCACGGTCACGGTCTCATGGAAATATGGCGGCTGGCAGCTGATGTTGCGGCATTTGAGGACTTCGACATTGCCCGAAAAACTGGCTTCATCCATCGCGACGTTGAATTGCGCCCAGATCGCGGCGTTGCTGCAGGCGCTGCCGCAATCGGGAGCGTGAGCCGTCACCTGCGGATCAGCGAATTTGACGCTCACTTCGGCCTGGCCGGAGGTCTGCTGGCCGCCGCCCGGCGGCGCGAACGCGGCCGCGAGACCGACCGGATCCTCGGTCTCCGCCTTCGCGCGCACGGCCTGATAACACTGATGCTTGTCGGGCTGCAGGGACAGGATGTTCTCATCGGAGCTCCAGTTGATCTGGTAGATGCCCGGAGCGCACCGGAGGCGATTGCAGCTGATGTCGACCGGGAGGGCGGCGAAGCCGGCCGGATTCGCCGGCGCCGGAGCCTGGTTCGGAGCCGCCGGCGGCAGCCATTCCGGATTATCGACCTCGTCGCGATCGATCAGATATTTGAAAGGATTGACGATGACCTCGGAAAGCACGCAAGGAGCATCGGTTGCGGCGGTCTTGAATTCCAGAACGTAGTCGCCGCCCTGGTTGAGATCGTAATCACCGTCGAGATCAACGCCGTAGATATCCTTGATGCCGTTCTCGGAATCGCCGGACAAAGTGACCCGGTACCAGGTCTTCTTGGCCAGCAAAGCCCCGGCACCCTTGGGCGCGGCGACCAGGGACCTCGACCCCGGCGGCTGGGGCGGCAGGTTGGAATTCTCAAAGGTCACGTCGAACTGGCTGGTCACGTTGACCGCGGCAGCGCAGGCCGGAGCGATGCCATCGCCGCAGGTCTCGATCCGGTATTTCCCGGCGAAGGAATCGACCCGCATGAAATTATTGAAAGCCAGCTGGATGACCGTGCCAGTGCAGATATCCTGGGAGCCGGCGGACGGCGCCGGACTCTTGAAATCAACGGCGTATTTGGCCTGGCAGGTCTGTTCATGGCAAGCGCAGCGCAGGACCTGCGGCATCTCCGGCAGCACTTCGGTGCTGAACCGCCAACCGTAGGCACTGGTCGGCTTGGGAGCTTCGCAGGCAGCCTTGGTCGCCCGGCAGGAACCGTTGGGGCAGCAGACCGGCTTATCCGGCTGGTCCTTTTGGCACAGATTGTCGCCGCCGATCTTGGTGCAATCCTGGACCTTGAACGGTACGGCGTTCGAACTCCACTGGTTGTTGGCTTCGACGTAAACAGGACCAGTCTCCGCCTCCGGGGTCGCGGGATCAGGACGGGCGGCTGGCACGTAAGCCGAGACCTCCCGGTTCGACCAGGAAACGCCGGCATAAGCCCGGACCGCCGTGTTGGCCAAAAGGTTATTCTTTGAAAAATTGATGGAGTATTCGGTCAGACCGCTCTTGGTGCCGAAACGCTCGCCCAAGATCTTGACCTTGGTGGTGCCGGCCGGACCGTTATCCGGCTCGATGCTGCAGATGCCCGGCTTCGACGGATCGGAATTGATGGTGAACAGGATCGCTTTGCTCTCCTTGCCATCGCCGGAGCGCTGGACCGACAGGTCATACTGCTCCAACCGAACCGGGCAAGTACCCTTGTCCGAGCACTCGAAAGCCGTCGGGACTTTGACCACGATGTAGTTGCTGGTCCAGGTCGCTTTGCAGGGCGGAGCGGGCGGAACGCCGATGGCGACATCGCTGGCGTTGGATTTGGATACGAAACGCACCACGCCGCTCGAACCGAAGCCGCGGCCTACTATAGTAATATAGGCATCAACCGGACCGGCTGGCGGCAACACCTCGGTGATGGCCGGGGCTTCCGCTTTGTCGCCGGCGGAAACCAGGAAGATCGGATCATTCGTTGTCCACACGCCGGCAGCCTCGTTTCCGATCCTGACTCGGACAGGATACGGCCCGTCCTTGAGGGTCGGCGTAATGGCGGTGATCTTGTCGCCGGTCGACGCCCAGCCCTGGCTCGCGACGTTGGCCGCGCTGGTGCTGAGGAAAACCTGGCTCTCCCCCATTTCCCCGCCGAAATTGACGCCGCTGATGTCGAATCGAGTGCCGATCGGGCCGAAATTCGGTTTGACGAAACAAATGCCCGGCTGCGGCGGCAAAGCGGTGTCAACATCGAAAGTTCCGACCCAGCCGCGATCATTAGCGGTCGTATCCGCGAGTCCGGACAACGTCCTGATCTCGATGGGGCCGTCTTTGGCGTTCGCCGGAACCTTGACCGTGGCCTGGTTGGGTTCGACGCCGTTGGTCCACGAATCTTCGGGCGCGGCGCACAGATCGGCGACCGCGTCGTCATTCGGATCATTCACGTCGCCAAGGAAAATGACGCGTCCGGCCGGCGGTCCGAACATCTTGCCGGAGACCGTCACGAGCGTCCCGGGAGCGCCGGCCGCCGGAGAGACCGACTCGATCATGGGCAGATCGACGCATTTGCCGGCGACACAGGCGCCGGAAGCGCAATCAGCATCGCCGGTGCAAACCGCACCGCTGCAACGGCCGCAAGCCGAGGCTGCGCCGCAATCCACCCCATCCTCATCCGCGTCCTTGGCGCCATTGCAGCAATGCGTCGGCAGGACCTTGAAATTAGAAACGACCGGGGCGCTGGCGTTGCCGACGACGTCCTCGGCGGACGCGGCTGCGCCGTAAAGTGATCCGGCCGCCAACTTGGCCAGGTCAATCTGCACGGTGTCGATTGAAAAAGGATTCGCGAGCGCGGCGTTCATCTTCACGGTCTCGCCGATGATGGCGTCCGCCACCGGAGCGCCGGGAGCGCCGTCCTCGCCGACGGCCACGATCCCGAAAGTCAGGCTGACGGCAAGCTGGTTATCCTGGGCGATAGCCTGAATGTTCAGGGGCGCACTGCAGATTCCTGGCGGCGACTTCGGCATCGTCACGCGGACGTTCGGCGGCTCGAAATCAACCCAATCGCCGATCGCGACGGCGCGGCGGCAAAGCGTCCGGGCTTGCGCGGTCGTATCCTCCGGCTTGGCTCCGGGCGCCGCGCGGCAATCGAGCGGCTTGGCGTCCGGCGTTTTCAGGACATTGGTCTCAAAACCGGTCGCGCCGCCGTCAGCTTCGATGAGATACCAGACATCGCCCTTGAAACATGGCTGCCCGTTATCGCACTTCGAGTCCGGAACGAACTCGATGGTCTTGCCGACCACGGTCGAGGTCCCGGCATAAGCTTCGGTCTTGGGCTTGCAAGCGGCGATATCGAACGGAAGACTCTCGGCGCCGTCGCCCGCGCCCTGGATCCGCGGATTGCACTCCAAGACGCGGAAATGGCCGGTGACGCTCGCTGCGTCAATGCCATCATTGAAAGACATTTTGAGTTTGGAATTCTTGGACCAGCCGCGCTGATCATTCGGACCAGCCGGGGCCACGCCCTGAACCCTAAAAGTGGCGCCGCCGCCGAAGCCGTTGCCGCCGCCAGCGCCGCCCCCGCCGCCATCTCCCCCGCCGCCGACCTCGCCGCCCGCGGCGCCGATGATGAAACGCGCGATGGCGAAAGCCGACATGATGATCACGAGGCCGATGGCCGCGCTGACCATGGTCTTCTTCGCTTTGGAGATCTGTTCCTCATTGCCCTGGGAGGTCATCCAAAGGAAGCCGGCGTAGAGGATCAGGCCGACGGCGATGATCCCGAGAAAACCCAGGAAGTAGCTGATGATGCGGGCAACGGTCGTGCGGACATCGGTCGTCGTGAGACCGATCGCGGTCGCGTAATCCAACCCCAGATCAACCTGGGCGGAGACGGCGCGCGCCGACAACAAAACGGCGAAACCGGCGATGGCGGCCAATCCGGACCTGAAGATGTTGTTTTTAGCGGTGCGCATAACCATCTCGTTGGAACTTCTTTAAGGAGTGCGGGTCGGTCCCAGCTGGCAGTCGAACACTTCCTGGGGATTGCCGTCGCAGCACGAAGTGGCGCCAGCCGTGAGCTCGCAAGCGAAGCCCTGGCTCGGAAAGAAACAGTTCTGGAACGCGTCCTTGACCTGCGCTTTGACGACCGGCTGGTAGAGCGGCAGTTTCTCGGTGACAGTGTCCGTTTCCTCGTTCCAGTTCAGATCATTCAGACGGAAGAACCGCTCGTGTCCCAGATCAGTGACGGTGTGCTCCGTCGGACCCGCGCCCTGGATCGCGTTGCCGATGATGACGGCTGGCGGATCGATCGGCCTGGCGCAGGTCGAGATGTCCATCTCGCTCGTGCAGTCGGCGGTGCCGGTCTTCAGCCAGAGTCGGGCGTCATAGAACATCGTCGTGCCGCCGCGCATGGAAGCCGACATCATCGGTTTATTCCAGGCCAGCGTGACCGGAGCATCAACAGGCACTGACGACGGATCAGCCGGAGTGATGCCGGCGATCCGCGGCGGATCGAGATCGACCGCGCCGCCGATGCGATAATTGGCGACGGCCGTGTCGCTGTAAGCTCCGTAGTTCGACGGATCATTGCCCGGCGGAAAGACGTTCCAATTGAAAGCCTCGCGGCTGCCGGAGACTGGGCCCTCGGCCTTGCCGCTGCGATTGCCGTCGAGGGAATTACCGCTCATATCAGTGACACCATCGGTCGGATCAGCGGCTCCGGGCGGCACCGAACCGACCGTGGCCGCGCGGACCTGGAACGTGACGTTGGCGTTGGCCGGCAGGCAGAAAACGGACTCGCCGCAGGAATTCGTCACCTTGCCGCCGTCGCAGGGAGCGCTCGGAATGAACTCGACCGTGCGGTAGCGGTTGCTGATGTCCATCAAACCCTCAATCGAGGTGCAGGTGCCGCCGGTGCAGTCCTTGAGATCGATGAAATTGAAACCTCCGGATCCGGTCTTGCCGCGCGCGGTCGTCGGATCGAGCGGCTCGTTGAAATACGCGGCCACGACGCGATTCCGGGCCAGAGGATAGATGTTGAACGGACTGGTCGGTCCCGGCGAAAAATATTCGAGCTTGGGCGGCTCCAGGTCGAAGGTCGTGCTCGTCGTGAAGACCCAGAAATATCCGCCGTCGTTGCCCATGGTGTTGAAGGCCGGCTTCTGGATCGGAGCGGTTCCCGTCGGTGGCGGCACCCAAGCCTTGATCCCGGCGTCGCCGCCGCGGAGCGCCACGCGATAATCGACCGGTTCGTCATTGCTGCCGATGCCGGCCGGCCCGAACCTGAGGACGATGGTCTGGTTATTATCGGCGTTATAAGGCTCATCGACCGCCGTGCGCGTCACGGTCGGCGCGGGGCTGACGAGCTTGGCGGCCGGATACCGCTGCTCGAAACGATCGGCGACCGAGGCCGCTGTCGGCTCGCCCAGGTCACCCACCTCGATGATCTTGATATTATCGGTATTGAGCGTGAGGATGGTCTGCGGCGTGACAGGCGTCTCGATATGGCCTTCGCTAGCGCAGTCCGGCGCACAGACGACGTCATCAGCGACGGCAAAAGTATTGTTGTCCTTGTAATTCTTGAAAATGGTCGAAAGCACGACCGGCTTCTTGAAAGTGATCGCCACCTTGGTGTTCCGCGGCACGTTGGTCTGGCCCGCTTCCGGATAGTGGTATTCGATGCCGTAGCCGCGCTGGTTGGGGCCGCAATTGACGCGGCAGCCGCGCGAGAAAAAACTGCCGTCGCCGGAATCGCCGAGCGGACCAGTGAGCGTGTTGCCGGTCACGGCCCGGAAAATGAACGCCGTGATGGCGTAGGCCGACATGATGATCGCGAGACCGATGGTAGCGTTGATCAGGATCTTCTTGGCCTGCGTGATCTTCTCCTCGCTCCCCTGCGAGGTCATCCACAAAACGCCGGCGTACAGGATGATGAGCACCGCGGCCACGCCGAGAAATGCGAAAAACGCTTTGATGATGTTGCCGATGGTCGTCCGGATATCGGTCGTGCCGAGGCCGATGGCGGTGGCATAATTCAAACCGAGATCGACGCCGCTCTGAGCGAACGCGACAAGCGGCAAACCGATGGCGGCCAAGATAACGCCAATGACCGCGACGGTGATCGCGGTCTTAGCTGGCGCCGCACTGGCGCCGTTCCGACGATTTATCCTTCCAAGCATGGGAGAGAAGGGTGATCGTTGATGATGTGGTTGTGCCGTTCAGGAACTCGACGCGGCGATGATCTCTTTGACCGCGGCGCTGACCTTCGTGCCATCAGCCTTGCCTTTGGCCTCCTTCATGACCTCGCTCATGACGCGGCCGAAGTCCTTGGCGGTCACCGTCCCGATAACGGCGATCTTCTGGCGGACCAATTCCTTCAAAGCCTCGTCGCCGAGCTGTTCCGGCAGGTAGGCTTGGAGAATAGCCATCTCCGCCTCCGCTTTCGCCGCCAGATCAGCGCGCTTGCCGGCGACATAGGACTCCAGGGCGTCGCGAAGCTTCTTCAGCTCCCGGCCGACGACCTCGATGACGTCCTCCTCGGCGAGCGGTTTCATTTTCTCGATCTCGACGTATTTCAAAGCCGCCCGAAGCAGACGCAAGGTCGACAATTTGTCGGCCTGGCGCGCTTTGGCGGCTTCGGAACAATCGGCGTCGATGCGTTCTCGAGTGGTCATTGCCTTAACGGACTGTCTTACTTAGTGTCGTCCCTGTTTGCGAGCCGGCCGGAAATCTTCTTCAGTCGCCTGTCCGGTCTTGATCAAGAAATCACGGCGCGCGCGTAAAAACTCGCGGCGCAGAGCTGCGTCACGGACGGCGGTTTTGCTCTTATCGCGAGAGTGGAACCTGATCTTCCGGGCCTGCAGCAGTCGGCCACTAGCCTGGACCTTCTTGCTGAAGCGACGGAGCAAGCTCTCAAAGCTCTCCCCTTTCTTGCGTTTCACTTCTGCCACAATGCTCACCTTCCTTTCTTCTTGAGGTTATTTTAAGGGTGTAATCCCTTAAAATCATATTACACTCGCCGGTTCTCACCGTCAAATGTCGTAAATTTGGCCAACCTGAGCCAGAAACTAGCGGATCACGATCTTCTTCTTCATCTCCGCGGCAGCCTTATTATAGTCCACGATCTCCTGCATGCCGGATTCCATGTCCCGGATCAGGATCGTACCGTCCAGAACCTCTTTCTGGCCGATGATCACCGTGTACTTGGCGCCGAGGCGGTTGGCAGTCTCAAGCTGGGTCTTCAAAGCGCTCTTCGAGAAGGTCGCGGCCACGCGGATGCCGGCGCTGCGCAGATCCTCGAACAAGGTGAAAGCCTTGCGGCGCGCGGTATCGCCCAGCTGAGCCAGGAAGATATCCGGTTTGAAGTCGTCGGTCGGCTCCACGTTCAAGGTCTTCATCTGCAGAATGGCGCGCTCCAGCCCGATACCGAAGCCACACGCCGGAGTCGGCCGGCCGCCGAGCTGTTCGACCAGACCGTCATAGCGCCCTCCCCCGCCGAGCGCGCTGGTTCCCTCGCTCGGGTTCTCTTCCGCCGGCATCACTTCGAAGACGGTGCGGGTGTAATAATCGAGGCCGCGGACCAGATGCGGGTCGAGCGTGTAAGGGACCGACAGTTCATCCAGATATTCGAGCACGCGCATCAGGTGGTTTTTGCACTCCTCGTCGAGGAAGTCGACGATGTGCGGGGCGCTCTCGCGAAGAGCGGCGCAACCGGCCTCCTTGCAGTCGAGCAGCCGCAGCGGGTTCTTCAGCAGCCGCCGCTTGCAATCCTCGCAGATCTGGGAGCGCTTGCTGCGGTAGTAGGCGGTCAGTTCGGTCAGGTAGCTCGGACGGCAAAGATGGCAGCCGAGGCTGTTGATGTGGATGACCGTCTTGACGCCGATGTCCTTGTAGAAAAGATGCGCGGCCAGGATGACCTCGGCGTCGAGCACCGGGTTGGCGTCGCCGAAAGCCTCGAAGCCGAACTGGTGGTGCTGGCGGAGACGGCCATGCTGCGGACGCTCGTAACGGAACATCGGGCCGACGTAATAAAGTTTGACCGGCTGCGGCAGTGTGAACATGCCGTGGTTGATGTAGGCGCGGGCGAGCGACGCGGTGCCTTCGGGGCGCAGCGAAACGTTCTCGCCGCCGCGGTCGACGAAGGAAAATAATTCCTTCTCGACGACATCGCTCTGCTTGCCGACGGACCGCATGAACAGAGAGGTCTCCTCCAGGATCGGCGTGTCGACGCGTTCATAGCCGTAGGCGCGCGCCAGCAGATCGATCTTGCGGTTGATGAAACGCCAATACCGCTGCTCCGAAGGCAGCGTGTCGCGCATGCCGCGCAAGGTCTGGGGCGTGGCGACGTTCCGGACAGCCGGCTTCGGAGCCGCCGCGGCCTGAACCGGAGCTTTCGGCGCCTTAGGCTTGGCCGGAATCTTCTTGGCGGCGACCGGACGCGGTTTATTCTTTAATGATGGCATAAGGTATCAGGTGAAAATCTTTTTATCGGTCAGGGCTGCCGGACCAGCGGCTCGCTTTCGAAAAGCCGCATCTTTTCCGGCGGCCAGCCGCGGAACCAGACGCGGCCGACGACGAACGGTCGCGACACCGGTCCGAACACGCGAGAATCCAGGCTAGCGGAACGATTATCGCCCATCAGGAAAAATTCGCCGGCTCCAAGCGTGACATCCTTCTCCCCCGGCGTGCGCAGCGCGCCGAGGTAGGCGCTTTCATCAAGCAGCCAACCGTCAGGATGCGCGGCGTCGTAAATGGTCACCTGACCGCCCGAGACTACGACCCGGTCGCCCGGCAGTCCGATGACGCGTTTGATGAAGAATTGCCGCGGATCATTGGGATAACGGAACACCACGATGTCGCCGCGCACCGGTTCATGAAGCCGATAACTCAGCTCGTCGATGATCAGATATTCATGATCGTAGAAATTCGGTTCCATCGACGCGCCCTTCACGTAGAACGGCTGGATCAGGAAATAGCGGACCGGAACGATGATGGCCAGCGAGATGATGACCACATGCAGAAGTTCGCCGAAAAATTCCAGGGTCCGCGACACCAGGCTTTTGACGATCGGCGCCGACTGATCGGCCGGAGTCGGCCCGGACGGCAGCTGCTCCTTGGCAGTCTGATTTTCCTTGTTGATCTCGTCCATAGTCGTATTGCGAACGCGCACTGATCATTCCAATATACTCTGACGGACGTCCTCCTGCGGCTGCGGGAGGACTTTTCGGACCACAGATTCGCCGAACCTTGCTGGGGCAATTTGCCCTTCCGAAGCTTTGGCGAAGGATGGTGGGCGCAGGTGGGATCGAACCACCGACCTCTGTCGTGTGAGGACAGCGCTCTAACCAGCTGAGCCATGCGCCCATGATTGCCCGCCAGAGAATATTGAAATACCAGATCTCTCGCTTGACGGCCCAATACTAAGATAACCGCCTCGCGGACTTATTTTAAGCAAAAGCAGTGTAACACGGGATTTATCATTTGCCAATGCCGGGAAGTAAGCTAAAACGGGGGTTGAAACCTTGCCAAAACGACCGATTTAGCAGAATATATGATAATGATACCCTGCCTGATCGTCAGGCTGTGACTTGAACCGCTGACGACCACCTGACCTAAAAACATGAGGACCCTAAAGATCAACTTCCTGGAGAATCACGGAACCAGTCATGACCGCGGCGGCGCCAACCGCCCGGTCAGGTCTTTGTTATCGCTCGCGATCTTCGCGGGCTTGTTCGCTTTTTCCTTCGGCATCGGCCGGCTCTCGCTGTCCGAATCGGCTTCGGCGGCGCTCGCGACCATCGGCAATCTGCCCATCATTTCGCAGATGCAGCTGATCGTCAGCTCTGACAGGAAGATGTCCGGCGAAGCCGCCGACCGGATCAACATCCTGCTGCTCGGCATGGGCGGCGAAGGCCACGACGGCCCGCTGCTCACGGACACCAATGTACTCCTGAGCCTCAAGCCGTCTACGGGACAGGTGGCTCTCATGTCCATACCGCGCGACCTGCTCGTGCCGCTGCCGAAGTACGGCTGGCGCAAGATCAATGCCGCCAACGCTTTCGGCGAACTCGAAGCCGCCGGCCGCGGCGCGGACTTATCGCGCACGGCGCTGGAAGGATTGTTCGGCATGGATATCCCCTACTACGTCCGGATCGACTTCAACGGCTTCAAGGAGATCGTCGACGATCTTGGCGGCATCGACGTCTACATCGACAAGTCGTTCGCGGATCACAATTATCCGACGGCCGACCATGGCGTGCAGACGATCTCTTTCACCGCCGGTTGGCAGAACCTGAGCGGCGAAGAGGCTTTGAAATACACCCGCTCGCGGCACGGCAACAATGGCGAAGGTTCGGACTTCGCCCGCGCCAAACGCCAGCAAAAAGTACTGGCCGCCATCAAAGAGAAAGCCATGACCTTCCAGGTGATCAAGAATCCGGCGATGGTCAGCAATCTTCTGGCCAGCCTGCAATCGAACATCGCCACCAATCTCCAGGTCGGAGAGATCCTGCGCTTGGCCAAATTCGGCCGCTCCGTCGATCCCGCGACGATCGTCCACAAAGTCATCGATGATCGTCCGGGTTCGCCGCTCGTCGCCAGCCAGTACGGCGGCGCCTACGTGCTCGTACCCAGGAACGACGATTGGACCGGCCTGCGCGAGCTGGCGGCCGACATCTTCTCTTCCGAGACCGACCTGAAGATCGAGAATCAGCCGGCCCGGACCGCGGCTGCGGCTGACGCGCCGAATGAGGCCAAACCGCGCATCGAGATCCTGAACGGTTCCGGCGAGACCGGACTTGCGCGCGACGTGGCCGGAAAACTGACGGCCCTGGGCTTCACCGTGGTCCGGATCGGCAATGCCGACACCTTCGCTTTCGAGAAGACGCTGGTTTACGACCTGACCGACGGAAAAATGAAAAGTTCGATCACTAATCTCAAAGAAGCGCTGAACAACACGCGGATCGACACCAAGCCCTCGCAGCGCCTGATCCCTGCCGATCGGACCGGCATCGATATTGTCGTCATCCTGGGCAAAACTGACCCTAAGGAAAGTTGATACGAGGCGTTGCGCCTTAACCCCAAGCTTATGGACACCAGACTGAAGATGACGCCCGTCGTAGCTATCGTCGGCCGCCCGAACGTCGGCAAATCGACGCTGTTCAACAAACTCCTCGAGCGGCGGAAAGCCCTGACCTCGCCCGAGGCCGGCACGACGCGCGACCTGAACTACGGCCATTTCCACTGGCGCACTTTGACGATGACCGCCATCGACACCGCCGGCCTCGACCTCACGGACAAAACGTCCACTGAGGAAGGCCTCAAGCGCCAGGCGCGCGCCGCCATGACCAAGGCCGACATCATCATTTTCGTCACCGACGTCACCGACGGCATGCTGCCCCAGGATAAGGCCCTGGCGAAAGAACTGCAGAAGACCAAAAAGACCGTGCTGCTCGCCGCGAACAAAGCCGACAATCCGAGAAAACGCAGCCTGGGCGAGTCGCCGGACTGGCTCAAGCTCGGTTACGGCGCGCCGACGCCGATCTCGGCCGCGAGCGGATCGGGCATCGGCGATCTGCTCGACCTCGTCGTTGACGACCTCAAGGCCCGCGGACTCGAATCGAAGCCGCTGCCGCCGATCGACGCGCGGGTGGCGATCATCGGCCGCCCTAACGTCGGCAAATCCACGCTCCTGAACACGCTCGCCGGCGAAGAGCGGGTGCTCGTGAGCGAAGTCCCGCACACCACGAAAGAACCGCAGGACACGCTGCTCATCTATGAGGACGAGGAACTCGGCCAGCAGAACATCCTGCTCGTCGACACGGTCGGCATCCGCAAGCGCGGCAATGTCGGTCCGGGCATGGAAAAAATCGGCGTCAGCCTGAGCATCGACGAACTGGAAGCCGCTGATGTCGCTCTGCTCGTGATCGACGCGACCCAAGGAGCCAGCCTGCAGGAAAAGAAACTGGCCGGCGTCATCGAGGAGAAGACTCCAGCCATGGTCGTCCTGGTCAACAAGTGGGATCTGGCCGAGAAGCGCAAACTCGGCGATGCCGACGACTACCGCAAATACCTGCAGCGCGAACTCCCCTTCATCGCCTGGGCCCCGATCCTCTTCACTTCGGCCCTGACCGGCAGCAAGACCAGCCGCATCCTGCACGCCGCTCTCCAAGCCTCGATCGAACGCAGCCGCGAGATCGACACGCCGGCGCTCGACGCTTTCGCCGCCCGGCTGAAAAAAGTGCACCACTCCACTTTCGCCCGCGGCGCCAGCCTCCCCAAGGTCTACGGCCTGACCCAGGTCAGCACCCGCCCGCCGACCTTCATGCTCGTGGTCAAAGACAAGGAGACCCTGCATCCGAACTTCGTGCGCTTCGTCGAGAAACTCCTGCGCCAGGAGTTCGGTTTCGCCGGCACGCCGATCCGGGTGCTGGCCCGCCAGATCAGCAAATAAGATCCGCATCCGACTATGGCCAAACTCATCGTCGGCCTGGGCAATCCCGGCGAAAAATACGACCGCACCCGGCATAACGCCGGCTTCCGCGCGGTCCGCGCTTTTCATACCCTGCACGCGCTCGACCTCGGCAACTGGTCGTCGAAATTCGGCGGCCTGGTCGCTGAAGGACGCGTGGGCGGCGAGAAAGTCGTCCTGCTCCTGCCGCAGACCTTCATGAACGAATCGGGGCGGGCGGTCCGGGAAGCGTTCGATTTCTGGCATCTCAAGACCGAGGATCTGATCATCGTTTACGACGACCTGGACCTGCCGCTCGGCGCGCTGCGCCTGCGCGAAGAAGGTTCGGCCGGCGGACACAAAGGCGTCGCTTCGATCATCGAGCATCTGAAAGACCCGCGGCTCGCCCGGGTGCGCATCGGCATCGGCACCGAACGCTCGCAGACCGTGCCGGCGGCGGATTACGTGCTGGAAAAATTCTCCGGAGCCGAGGAGCCGGCGATAGCCGAGGCGATATCGCGCGCCGCGGCGGCTCTCGACCGGATCATCGAACGTGGCATCGTTCCGGCCATGAACGAATTCAACGGCTGATGCGGAGACGCGGCCGGGATCGCCTAACGGAGGCGGTCCTTTTCGATTTGACAGCTTTTCAGACTCCGGCTATCGTGCCGCCCGCTATGGACCGAGCAGCCGCGGGATTCATCGCCGCCGCCATCAGGACCGGATCGCTGAAGCCGCCGGAGCTGTTGACGCTGCTTGTCGGGCTCGACAGCCCCGAAGCACTCTGGTCGGCGGCGCCGGAGCGGATGATTGGACTCGGGATCGCCCCGGCGGCTGCGCTGGCCTTCGCGCGATCGCGGCCAGCGGCTGATCCAAAAAAGGAAGCGGATGAACTCGCCCGACACGATGTCGCAGCGGTCGCTTTCAATGAATCCGAATATCCGTCGCAGCTCCGACAGATCTTCGACCCGCCAGCTATTCTTTTTTACCGCGGCCGGCTGGCGGCTCTCCGCGGTCACCTGCCTGTGGCTGTGGTCGGCACCCGGGGCATGACCGAATACGGAGCCCGAGCGGCGCGGCTGTTCACTCGCCAACTCGCGACCGCCGGCTGCACCATCGTGAGCGGCCTGGCGCTCGGCGTCGACGCGGCCGCACACGAAGCCTGCCTGGAGGCCAACGGCATTACCGTGGCCGTGCTGGCTTCCGGAACGGATCGTCCCAGCGTCGGTCCGCGGACCAATGCCGGACTGGCCGAAAGGATCGTCAAAGCCGACGGCGTCGTGGTCTCCGAATATCCGCCCGGCACGATCTCCTGGAAAGATAATTTCCTCAAACGCAACCGAATCATCGCCGGACTCAGCCGCGGCGTCGTAGTCATTGAGGCGGCGGAGCGGTCCGGAGCGCTCGTCACCGCCCGCCTGGCGCTGGAACAAGGACGCGACGTCTTCGCCGTTCCCGGACCGATCTTCAGCCCTAAGTCCTTAGGCTGCAACCGCCTGATCCAAACCGGCGCCTCGCCATTGATTACGATCGAGGATATTTTCCAAGTCTACGACTTAAAGATAAGTACTCCTGCGGTCGCCAAGCAAACCATCATCGACCCGGCACAAAAGGCGATCTTCACATCCCTGGCGGCGGGGTCGGCCACCACCGACGAACTGGCCGTCAAAACCGGCCTGACGCCACCGGAAGTCCTGGCCGCTGTCTCCGCCCTGGAGCTAGCCGGACTGGTCGCGACGCATTATAATAAGGTAGTTCGCAATTGACAGGTCGGCACCAGGACGGCTACCCTGTCAAAATACTGCGCCGCTTCGCGGCCGCGGCTGAATCATCATGACTCTTTTATGGGAACCAAACTCGTCATCGTCGAGTCGCCGACCAAAGCCAAGACCATCGCCAAATTCCTGGGCAAAGGCTTTAAAGTCCTGTCCTCTTTCGGCCACATCCGCGACCTGCCGAAAAAAGAGATCGGCGTCGACACCGAGAACGGCTTCAAGCCGCGCTACGTCATCCCGACCAAATCGCGGAAGACCGTCAACGAACTGAAGAAAGCCGCGAGCACGGCCGACGAGGTCTTCTTCGCTTCCGACGAAGACCGCGAAGGAGAAGCGATCGCCTGGCATCTTCAGGAAACGCTCAAAGTCGATCCGAAAAAGACGCGGCGCATCAGCTTCCACGAGATCACCGAAGAAGCCCTGACCAAGGCTATGGCCGAGCCGCGGGAGATCGACATGAAGATGGTCGACGCCCAGCAGGCCCGCCGCATCCTCGACCGCCTCGTCGGTTATGAGCTCTCCCCTTTCCTCTGGAAGAAGGTCGCCCGCGGCCTCTCGGCCGGACGCGTCCAATCCGTGGTCGTGCGTCTGCTCGTCGAACGGGAGCGCGAGATCCTGGCTTTCAAGCCGCAGGAATACTGGTCGATCGAAGCCTTGCTCGGGAAGAAAGACGCCGCGGCCGAAGACGGTTTCACGGCCAAATTGCTGCGCCGCGACGGGGAAACGATCGACAAGATGGCCCTGACCGACGCCGCGGGCGCGCAGCAGATCGTCGACGCCGTGACCGGCGCCGCCTGGAAGATCGCTTCGGTCGAGCGCAAGACAACCTTCCGCAGCCCGCCGCCGCCTTACACCACCTCGACCTTGCAGCAGGACGCCAACACCAAGCTCGGCTTCTCGGCCAAACAAACGATGATGCTCGCCCAGCAGCTCTACGAAGGCGTGGAACTCGGCGCCGAGGGTCCGACCGGTCTCATCACCTACATGCGCACCGACTCGGTCAACCTGGCCGATAAATTCATCGAGGAGGCCCGGTCGTTCATCGGCCGGACGCTCGGAGCCGACCTGGTGCCGGAAACGCCCCGGAAATACAAAGCCAAGTCCAAACTCGCCCAGGAAGCGCACGAAGCCATCCGCCCGACCGACGCCGGACGCCGGCCGGAGGACCTGGACGGCAAGCTTGACGACCGCCAACTGAAACTCTACGAACTGATCTGGCGGCGCGCCGTAGCCTCGCAGATGACCGACGCCGAACTCGCCATAGTGGCGGTGGACATCGACGTCGCCGGTCCGGCGGTCTACACTTTCCGCTCGAACGGCACGACGGTCACGAAGAAAAGCTTCATGATGCTCTACGACTCCGAGGTCAAAGAAGCGCGGCTGCCCGAACTAACCGAAGGTGAAACGCTCGTACCGCGCGAGATCACGCCGAAGCAGCATTTCACCGAACCGCCGCCTTTCTACTCCGAGGCCGCCCTGGTCAAGACTCTCGAAGAGAACGGCATCGGCCGCCCTTCGACATACGCTCCGACCATCTCGACGGTCATCGACCGCGGCTACGTCCAAAAAGACGGCAAGCGCCTACGCCCGACCGAACTGGCACTGCTCGTGAATGACCTGCTCGTGAAACATTTCCCGGACATCGTCGACTACAAATTCACGGCGAAAATGGAAGACAACCTCGACGAGATCGCCGAGGGCGGCAAGGACTGGGCGCCGATCATCGCCGACTTCTACGGTCCGTTCAAAGCCAACCTGAAGGTCAAAGAGACCGAGATCTCCAAGAAAGATGTCGCTGAACAGACGACCGACGAGAAATGCGAGAAATGCGGTAAACCGATGATCATCAAGTACGGCCGCTTCGGCCGCTTCCTGGCCTGCACCGGCTTCCCGGCCTGCCGCAACTCTAAACCGCTTCCCGGCACTGAACCGGGCTCGACCGAGAAACGGACCATCGACGAGAAATGCCCGAATTGCGGGCTGGAGATGGTCTTCCGCCGCGGCCGCTTCGGCGAATTCATCAGCTGTTCCAACTATCCGACCTGCAAGACGACCAAGACCATCCTGAAGAAGATCGGGGTGACCTGCCCGGGCTGCGGCCAGGGCGACATGGTCGAAAAGAAGACCCGGACCGGCAAGACCTTCTACGCCTGCTCGCGCTATCCAGAGTGCAAACACGCCATGTGGTCGCGGCCGACCGGCGAGGCGTGTCCGAAATGCAAGGCCCTGCTGGTCTTCGCCAAAGCCGATGTCATCCGCTGCTCGAACAAGGAATGCGATTTTGAAAAGAAAGCCGAAAAATAGCCTGCTGACGCCCGGACGCGACGCTCGCGCCCGCGACGCCGCCGGCCCGAGGCGGCCCTATGCGCATCAGTCCCGACAACCTGATCAACCGGATCAAAGCCTATAATCCGCAAGCCGACGTTGACATGGTCCGGCTGGCTTTCGAATACGCCGAAGCCGCCCACGCCGGCCAGAAACGCCTCTCGAACGAACCCTACATCCTCCATTCGCTCCGCACGGCCGAGATCCTGGGCGACATGAAGCTGCCCGTGCCGATCGTGATCGCCGGTCTCCTGCATGACGTGCCGGAAGACACCGAAGTCACGCTCGCGGATATCCAGAAGAACTTCGGCGACGACGTCGCGTCGATGGTCGCCGGCATCACCAAGCTCGGCAAGATCAAGTACCGCGGCATCGACCGCTACGTGGAGAACCTGCGCAAGATGTTCGTGGCCATGGCTTCGGACGTGCGGGTCATCCTGATCAAATTCGCGGACCGCATCCACAACCTGGAGACCCTCGCCGCCCTGCCGCCGGCCAAGCGCCTGCGGATCGCGCTCGAGTCGCTCGAGATCTACTCCCCCATCGCCGGCCGGCTCGGCATGTACCAGATCAAGAGCCGCATCGAGGACCTGGCTTTCAAGCACGCTATGCCCAAGGAATACGAGTGGGTCCGCGATCTCACCCAGCGCGCGATCAAGATCAGGAAGAACTACATCGAGAAGATCCGCCTGCTCATGGCCGACGAACTGAAAAAAGCCAACGTGCCGGTCCTGAGCATCGAGGGCCGGGTCAAGCACCCCTATAGCCTCTACCTCAAGCTGCTCAAATACGACCGCGACATCGCCCGGATCCACGATCTCATCGCGCTCCGGATCATCCTGCCGGTCGTCGGCGACTGCTACGCCGCGCTCGGCATCATCCACCAGCTCTGGAAACCGCTCAAAGGACGGATCAAGGATTACATCGCCGTCCCGAAACCGAACGGCTACAAGTCGCTGCACACCACCGTCTTCTGCGAGGACGGCGAAATCGTCGAATTCCAGATCCGCACCCAGCAGATGCACGACGAAGCGGAACGCGGCATCTACGCCCACTGGCAGTATGACGAGGACGGCAAGCGGGCTTCGGCCGCCGTGCGCCGCCAGCTCGCCTGGGTCCAGGAACTGGCCGGTCTGCAGACGGACGTGGACGGCGAGGACGCCCCGCTCGAGTCCCTCGAATCGCTGAAGATCGACGTCTTCCAGAACCGCATCTTCGTCTTCACGCCCAGCGGCGACGTCATCGATCTGCCGGAAGGCGCCACGCCGGTCGATTTCGCCTACGCTATCCACTCGCAGATCGGCGACACCTGCGTCGGCGCGCGCATCAACGACCAGATCATCAGCCTCGACACCCGACTGTCCTCCGGCGACGTCTGCGAGATCATCACCGACAAGAACCGCAAGAGCCCGAATCCGGACTGGCTCAGTTTCGTGAAGACCGGCTGCGCCCGGAACCATATCCGCAGCATGGCCAAAACCAAACTGGCCCGCTGGCTCAAAGAGACCAGCCATGAAAACGAGGCCGAGGAAGCCCACGACCAGTCCAAAAAAACGCCGCCGAAGTCCGCCTCGTCCAAGAACCGCTGAAACTTTTACGCCGCCGATTTAAAAAATATCCCGCCTGGTTCAGGCGGGATATTTCGTATGTGATCGATCTTCAGCGGCGGCCCTGCAACTTTTCCACCAAAGCCTGATATTCCTCTTCGGAGTAGAAAGACATCATGATCGAACCCTTGGCGCCGCGCTTCTTGATCTCGACCTTGGCCCCCAGGACGTTCCGGATCTGTTCCTCGGCCGCGGCGATCGCGGGATCCTGGCGCTGGCCGCCGCCGGAACTCTTGCGGACCCCGGCCTCAGCCTCGCGCGTCGTCGTCTTCTTGCCCATGATCTTGCGGAAATACGCCAGACGGGCCTTGTCGTCCTTGAGTCCGAGAATGGCGCGGGCATTGCCGGCCGACAGCTCCCCGGTGCCGATGGCTTGCTGGATCTCCGGCGGCAATTCGAGCAGGCGCAGAGTGTTCGCGACCGTGGACCTGGCCTTGCCGACCTTCTGGGCGATCCCTTCCTGGGTAAGCCCGAATTCCTCGGCCAGCTTGGAATAAGCGACCGCCTCTTCGATCGCACTCAGATCCTGGCGCTGGACGTTCTCGATCAGGGCCAATAACAGTTTTTCCCGGGCCGCGGCCGAACGGACGATGACCGGCACGAAAGGCAGATTGAGGAGTTTGGCCGCGCGCAAACGCCGCTCGCCGGCGATGAGTTCGTAACCGCCGCCGCTCAGGGGCGAAACCACGAGCGGCTGGATGATACCGTGCTCGCGGATCGAATTGGTCAGTTCCTCAAGTTCGCGGTGCCGGAAGACCGACCGCGGCTGCTGCGGGTTGGCGACGATCTGCGAGACCGGCACATGCAGGATCTGATTCTCGCCGCGCGGTCCGGACGATGAAGATATGACGGCTGTTTCCGCCGCTGGCCGCTCGATCTTGGGCGGAATCAATGACCCCAAGCCGCGTCCGAGTCCGGATGATTTCTTGCTCATACTCTGATCAGATCGAAGACTCTAATTCCAGGACCTCCTGGGCGAGACTTTCATAGGCCTTGGCCCCTTTGGACCAGGGATCGTAATGCGCGATGGGCTGGCCATAGCTCGGCGCCTCGGCCAGGCGGACGTTGCGCGGGATGACGGAACGGAAAATCTTGTTGGGAAAAAATTTCTGCAATTCGCCCAGGACATCATTAGCCAGTTTGTTGCGCGGATCGAACATCGTGAGGACCGCGCCCATGACCTCGAGATCCGGACGCAGACTGTTCCGGACGAGATCGATGGTGCCCAAGAGCTGGCTCAGACCTTCCAGAGCGTAATATTCCGCCTGCACCGGGATCAGCACCCGATCAGCGGCGGTGAGTCCGTTCACCGTCAGCAAACCCAGGGACGGCGGACAATCGATGATGACGTAATCGTAATCGTTACGCACGGCCAAAAGCGCGTCAGCCAGACGGAATTCGCGGCGCTCGAGGTCGACGAGTTCGACAGCTGCTCCAGCCAGATTCGCCGTTGACGGCGCCATTTTAAGACCCTCGGTTTTGGTTGGCACGACCACATCCTTGAACACCGCCGTGCCGATCAAGGCCTCGTAGATCCCGCGCTCCAGCGACCGATGTTCGACGCCCAAACCAGAGGTCGCGTTCGATTGCGGGTCCAGATCCACGAGAAGGACGAACTTGCCGCGAAGCGCCAAATAAGCCGCCAGATTGACCGCGGTCGTCGTCTTGCCGACACCACCTTTTTGATTGACCACTGATATGATGTAGGCCATAGCGCTATTACTTTACCCGCCAAAAACCATTTTGACAATATGGTCCGATATATTATAATGGCACAGCCTTAAGCTTGTCGTTTTAGCTTAAAATAGGCCGCGGTGGCGGAATGGCAGACGCACGCGACTCAAAATCGCGCGGGGCAACTCATGAGGGTTCGACTCCCTCCCGCGGCACCATCTAAAAATCGTCTGGGCTTTTACCCAGGCGATTTTTAGCATCCGTGTCTACGAGCGGGAGGGAGTCGAAGGGTACGGCGAGGCTTGCCTAGTATGGCAAGCCGAGACGACCCGGGCGGCGAAGGAGGCGGCGCACATGAGGACTTTTCCAGCGCCGCCGGGTGAGCCGGACTCCCTCCCGCGGCACCATCCCCCGTCGCTCGAGACAAGCTCGAGCTATGGGGGATCGTTTTATAAGAGCACCGAACCAACCCCCTCGAAGCTCGCCGGAAGCGAGCGGAGTGGGGTCCCGCGGCACCATCCCCCGTCGCTCGAGACAAGCTCGAGCTATGAGGGATCGTTTTATCCGAGTACCAAGCCAGCCCCTCGAAGCTCCATGCAGCGGAAACGAATCAAGACCGTCTCTCGTGAACAAAAAAAGAGCCCCTCAGACGAAAGGCTCAAGAACCGACGATGGCCGCGAGCAGCGACCTGATCACATCCGTGACGCCGAGATAGATCGACACCCAAACTGCGGTCGTGAACAGTGTGGCCAGGAACGAATACATCCAGGCCCGTCTTTCGGCCAAGCCCAGGAATCTGCTGACGACGGCGGCGAATAAAGGCCCGAAGACCAGCGACGAGACAGTCACCAGCGCGAACGCGCCGCGTTGCCGCACGCGCATCCAGAAACCGCCGGAAAACTTCCTCTCATCGACGGTCAGAAAACGTTCCAGACACGGAAGCACGACATGCGGTTTGCTCTTCGGCGGCGCGAGAACGATGAAAAACAAGCCGACGAGCGCCATGTAAGCTCCGAAATAGGCCGGATAGGCCCACAGTCGGAGACTGTGAACAGTGGCGATGATGAAGCCGGAAACGGCGAAATTCGCAATGATCGCGGCCACAGCCAAAACACCATAAATGATCTTGAGGGCTGATCTCATTATCGTCCCCTGTCTGTAAAGAGCGCTTCTTGCCGGTCATCCTACCCCCTTCCGACAAAACCGCAAGTCAGCGACTGCCCAGAACGGCTGATCCGCTATTCGACAAAAAAAGATCCGGCATCCGGATCTCAAACCGCACAGGCCCGCAGCGGACCGCGGCTAAAGGATGAGCTTCACGAGAACGACGAGCAGCCCCGTCTGAAAAGCGATCCCGGAATACAGCGGGATATCCCGCTCCAGCCGGCGCAGGCGCTTGATCAAAAAATGATGGTTCCGCATGTGAAACTGCTCGAATTTTTCCAGACGCCAGGCCAGACCGCGGTTCTTGCGCGGCTTGAAGATCTTCGAAAGGCCCACCAACAAATCGGGCAACAGTCCGCCGACGACGCCGAGCGAGACATTGACCGGCGAGAAAAAATCCTGCTGCAAGAAGAAAACAGCGATCAAAACGACCGTCACGACCGCGTCGATGGCCACATACAGCACTGGTTTGAACCGCTGGCCGTTGTTGAATCCGTGGTAAAGCTTCTCGTCGCCATGCGGCACCATGTCCAAAAAGAAATGCGAAACCAGGCCCAAAATGAAGGCCGAGCTGGGATGCCCGACCGCATTTCCGGCTAAAGCTCCGACGGCAGCATGAACGGCTAAAAACATATCTGCGGCCATAATAACAAAACCTGATATTTAAGGCAAATTACTGCTTATTAAGCTCAAAAAATTACTCCCTGGCTCGACAAAAACTGCCTGGTTTTTCAGGTATAGGGGGCTTGATTTCCTCAGTTAATTATGCTAAGGTTGCCACGAAAAGGAGGATAACCTCAATTTTTAGCCAGAATATGCGAAAAAAGAAGCACAACGCCGACGAGATCCGTTACTGCCAATCGCGTCTGCATCGCCAACTCTACGAGTTCGGCGATGGCGAAACTTCTTTCCTGGTCACTGTTGACTGGGAGAATAATCAGCCCCTGCGCATGGTGGTCTGCAAAGACTGCTACCAGACCAACTTAGGCACGTTGATCAAAGAGATCACTATCGAGAAACAGCGAGTTTTCGCCTAACGAATGAAGACTCCCCCAGGCTCCGGCCTGGGGGTTTTTCGATCGAGCCGCATCGCCAACAAACGACGAGGCAGAGACAACAAAAAAACCGCCGAGTTGAACTCAGCGGTTTTTGTTATCGATAGCCCGACCGGATCTGTTCAACGATCCGACGGCGTTCAGTGCGACCGACCTCGATGATCTGCAGTGAACCGGTGCGCGGTATAATTTTTGAGGTACACGGAATCATCATCGGCATGTACGGTCACTTGGATGAACTTAGTCGCTAACTGGCCAAGACTCACCCGACCGGTAGAAACGCCGGCGTACGCCCCGGTCTCCGGATCCTGAACGATCGCCAAGTAATCCATCGTCGGTCGTATGCCCAGAACGGACACCCCGGACGAATCGGTCGTCGCGGAGGTGAACGGCGCACAATTGTCATAGACCACGCCATAATTGTGCGGATTCGTTCCGATCGCGACCACACAGGCGTCATTCTTGGCGAAGAGCTTCACTGTCGCGCCGACAACAGCTTCTTTTGCGTCACCCGAATATGACCTATCTTTGAGTGTCTGACGTTGGACAGTCACCTGCACGGCGCTCGGGCAACCCTGCCAGGCAACCCTGCCGGGTGTCACCGGGCACGCATCAAACTCATCCTCGGCGCCATCGCCATCATCATCGCTGCCAGCCTCGACGACCGTATTGTGGAGACCAGTGAGCGTGACGACGCTGTTCGCGGCGTCCACCGCGATAGTCTTGCCTGGCGCATATTCCACGCTCGTACCCGGAGCCGGAATGAGCACGCGCAGAGACGGGAGACAGCCGGTGCCGGTGGAAAACTCGGCTTCAGGAGAATCATCGACACAGGCGTAATTGCCGGAACCGCGCGGAATCTGAACGGTCTTGGTCTGACCCGGCGGAAGTTGGGCCTCGATCTGGATCTTCGGTTTGTTCACGTTGCCGCTCCGGACATCCAGTTCGATGGACGCATTCGGCGAGAGCGGCGTTGTTCCGGCCGGGAACATCACGCCGTAGGAGGCACCATTGTTCCCGGTTATCGTGCAAGCGAACGAACCGTCCGGATTCATCACGCAGCTGACCAGCGCCCCGCCGGAAACGGCCACTGGAGGCACGACCGTGGAGAGCGTCCAATCATAGACCGCGGGCGTCGAATCGGTATTACCGGCGAGATCCGTCGCGCGAACAGCGAAACTGTGCGCGCCGTCCGCCAGACCGACATAAGAAACACCGCTGACGCAGGCCGCATACGCCCCGCCATCAAGACTGCACTCGAAAGCGCTCGGTGTCTCGCTGGAAACGAACTGAAACACGACAGTGGAGGCCGACGAGGGCGGAGTCGCGGTGATCGTCGTCTCCGGAGCCATGGTATCGCGGATGACCGCGACCGAGTCCGAACCGATGCCGCCGCCATTGGCAGCCGATCGAGTAATGACATTCTCACCCTCGATCAACAGCTGTTCGGTCAACTCCGATGTCTGAACGACGCCATTCACGGTCCAGGCGACCGAGATCGTTGTCTGGTTCGTAAGCAAGCCGTCAGCCGGCTCTGTGATCACGACAGTCGGCGGCAGCGTCCGGCACAGGTTCATATCATAGGCAACCGTAACATAATCCTGCTCGCCGCCGATGCGACCGAAGCCGGCAACCACGATATTTCCATCATTCCGGATAACGACCGCATACGCCCGATCATCGCCAGCGGCGACATCCGTCATTACTTTACCATCATCGCTGAACGAGAGATCAAGCGTACCGTTGGCGTTATAGATCGCGAGGGCGACATCGTTGCTGGCACCGTTGTAAACATAACCAGCGACCACAATCTTGCCGTCAAGCCGCACCGCGACCGCTCGCGCTTGTTCGTTACCAGTTCCCGTCCCCATGGTCGTGACGGTCCAGCCATTATTCCCAAAAGAGAGGTCAAGCGAACCGTCGGCGTTGTAGCGCGCGAGGCCAAAACCGCTGTAATTTCCCAGATAAGCGCCGCCAACGGCGATGATCTTACCATCAGGCTGAACCGCCACGGCGTAGGCGTCATCGCTTCCGAAATAACCCGTGCCGAGATTCGTCATGACGATACCGGCTTTCCCGTCCAGATCAGCGCCGCTGCCGAACGAGGCGTCGAGCGAGCCGTCGGCGTTGTAGCGCGCGAGGGCGAAATAATCAGCCATGTATCCTTGCGTGAAGCCCGCAGCAACGATCTTCCCATCAGGCTGGATCGTCACGGCATACGCGCCGTCGCTGTAATTCGTCCAGGCGGTGGTGCCGACATCAGTTATCACTTTGCCGTCGCCATCGAACGAGGCATCGAGCGAGCCGTCGGCGTTGTAGCGCGCGAGAGCGAAATCCTGGCCAAGATTATTTGCCACGGCACCCGCAACCACGATCTTGCCATCGGCTTGAATCGCAACAGCATACCCGCGATCAACATTCGCGACCATATCCGTGGTCACTTTACCGTCGCCGTCGAACGTAGTATCGAGCGAGCCGTCGGCGTTATAGCGGACCACGGCAAAATCATGACCAATATCGGAATAAGCAGTGCCTGCGGCCACGATCTTCCCATCGGCTTGGATCGCAACGCTATTCGCCTGCGCCTGCCGACTGCTCCCCACTGGCGTGACCACCTGGCCACCGACGCCGAACGTGGTATCGAGCGAGCCGTCGGCATTCTGCCGGGCGACGGCGAAATGCCGCACGCCGGCAAACTCCACGCTCCCTGCAAGGACCGTCTTGCCATCAGGCTGCAAAGCGATCGCGTTCGCCTGGGCCACGCCATGTCCGACCGACGTGGTCACTTTGCCATCGCCGTCGAACGAGGCGTCGAGCGAGCCGTCGGCGTTGTAGCGCGCGAGAGCGAAATTCTCGGCCGCATTGGTGGTAGTGATCATGGCATAGCCAACCAGGATGATCTTGTCGGCGCCCCAGGATACGATCGCGCGACCCTGCTCCCCTGCCGTGCCGATACCCGTGGTCAATATGCCATCGCCATCGAACGAGGCATCGAGCGAGCCGTCGGCGTTGTAGCGCGCGAGGGCAAAATCATAGGTCGTGGTGCTGTTCACGTAGGCCGAACCGCCCGCGATGATCTTGCCGTCGGTCTGGATCATGATCGAGTAAGCCTGCGCCGACAGACTGATCGCTGTGGTCAGCTTGCCATCGCCATCGAACGCAGTATCAAGCGAGCCGTCGGCGTTGTAGCGCGCGAGGGCGAACATGTATGAGCCATTGGCCCCGAAATACGCGGAACCGCCCGCGATTATCTTGCCGTCGGCTTGTACGGCCACGGAGTTGACCGCATCATAATTGGTCCCGAAATCCAGGGTCGCTTTGCCATCGCCATCGAACGCAGTATCAAGCGAGCCGTCGGCGTTGTAGCGGACCAGGGCGAAATCGGAATTACCGCTCAGCGTGGAGTTGCCAGCGACGACGATCGCACCGTCAGGTTGGATGGCCAAAGAATTGGCCCGATCAGTGCCGCCGAGATCCGTGATCGCCTTGCCGCCGACGCCGAACGTGGTGTCGAGCGAGCCGTCGGCGTTGTAGCGGACCAGGGCGAAATCCTCAGTGCTGCCGATCATGGCGCGGCCGGCGACCACGATCTTCCCGTCGACCTGTACAGCCATGGCTGCAGCATAATCCTGGCCACCTCTAATATCTGTCATCACCTTGCCGCCGACGCCGAACGTGGTGTCGAGCGAGCCGTCGGCGTTGTAGCGGACCAGGGCGAAATCATTGGTTCCGGAAGCGGACGGATATGCATATCCAGCCGCCACGATCTTCCCATCAGCCTGCACGGCCGCGGCAACCGCATAGTCATAGGCGATCCCGATCGGCGTCGTCACCTGCCCGTTCCTGCCGAACGAGGTGTCGAGCGAACCATCAACATTGTAGCGCGCGATGGCGAAATCGGTATAAACGCCGGTATTGGCATTGCCCACGGCGATGATCTTCCCGTCGGCTTGCACAGCCGCGGCGTACGCGAAGTTCTGCATGTTTCCGATCGGCATCGCCGTGACCTCGCCGACGCACTGCGCCAAAGCCAAACCAGGCTGCAAAAGGAATAAAGAAAAGATCGCCGCTGTTAAGCCAGCGAACCGTCCGACCGAATGCTGACCTGAAGATATGCCGCGTAACGCCATAGTTAGGCTAATTAAAATAATAAATTCATATTATTAAAACACATTTTGCCGAAAAAAGCAACCCTCTGAGGGTCCAAGGCCGTCGTGGCGGCCCGACCTCAGAAAATTGACGCGGCCGGCGTTATTCCAACCTATCACCTGGGCCAGACATAAGCACTCAGATCACTAATGTGGACTTTAATCTTAGCTAAAAAACCCTATTAGCACCACAACAGACAGTGAGGATGGAAATCCAGCTTGCCTGCTGGTTTGCCGACTTGTGTCGGCAATAGCGGCTCCTTCGCCGCCCGGGACCTTCAAATGTGCCATACTAAGCATGTTTTCAGGTTCCCTTCGATCCCCACAATTCATCTTACAAAAAGGACCCGACAAAGTCGGGTCCTTTTGGTAGCGAGGGTGGGGATCGAACCCACGACCCAAGGCTTAGGCGGGGCCGCCGTTAGGCGGCAATTATGACAACCGCCTCCGCTCGCCCAAGACTTGGGCAATAACAGAAGGACGGTCCTATCAAGATAAGACCGTCCATACTGGTAGCGAGGGTGGGGATCCGGCTCACCCGCCTAGTTGCCGACTCGCGTCGGCAACAGCGGCTCCTTCGCCGCCCGGGACTTTTCAGGGTGCCATACTAGGCACTCTGAAAAGTTCCCTTCGATCCCCACAATTCATCTTACAAAAAGGACCCGACAAAGTCGGGTCCTTTTGGTAGCGAGGGTGGGGATCGAACCCACGACCCAAGGCTTATGAGTCCTTTGCTCTACCACTGAGCTACCTCGCCGTGTCCAGCTATAATAGCCTTATTTTTACTCCGCAGGCAAGAGATTAACACGATATTCCTGAGCTGGCAAGGATTGACAAGAGACCTAAAATGTGCTATATTTCTCTGTTCGAGTCAAACAAAAACGAAACGAAAGGAGCTGATCATGAAGATCAAGGGACACTCGCACAAGGCGACCCATAAGCACCTTCGCAGCAAGTCCAAGAAAACCTCAGCGCCCGGCATCACGATCTACTGCCAAACCTGCGACACCAAATGGCAACAGATCCCTCGCAAAGAGCTCGCCGTCGACCGAAACAACAATGCTCTCTATTTCGAGTGCTGGAAATGCGACAACAAAGTTCGCATCGTCCACGTGGCGAAAGACTGCTATGAACAGCTGGCAGCCTGAACCCGAAACCATCCACCGAGACCCGCCTCCTCAGGCGGGTTTCTCATTTACCACAAATTCTGGGTCCCCGGTCGCGGCCGGGGACAACAAAAGCACCCGTCAAAATGACGGGTGCTCTTATAGGCTTCTTCGAATCCTACCCAGCCATTTTCACGTCTTCCCAAGAAAAAGCCCCCATCCTTGGATGAGGGACTTTTCTTGGTTGCGGGGGTAGGATTCGAACCTACGGTCTCGAGGTTATGGGCCTCGCGAGATGCCACTTCTCCACCCCGCTGTGCGTTCCTTAATATAGTCCCGTCTGGGGCGGCAGTCAAGCCCCGTTTACCGCTTTGGCATAGGCCTGAACCGTCTCCCGCGCCGTCCGGCTCCAGTTGAATTCTTTCGACCGCTGGCGGCCGGCCGCGGACAAACCACGCGCCAACGCCGGATCATCGTACAATTTCTTCATCGCCAGGGTGATCTCGCCGACGTTCTCAGGATCGACCAAAAGCGCCGCCTCGCCGCAGATCTCCGGCAGCGACGCCCGCCGACTGGCGATGACTGGCACGCCCAGACTCATCGCTTCAATGACCGGCAAACCGAAACCTTCGTACAAAGACGGAAAAACGAACATCGCGGCGTTAGCGACGACCTGAACCTTGTCCTCCGGCGACAGGTAACCGACATAACGGATCCGTTCGCGCGGCTCGTCATGGGCTTTCACGGCCGCTTGGGCCAAGTCGGAATTGGCCTTTTCCAGAGCCTGGATGATCTGATCGGCGTGCCAGCCTTTGCGGCCGGCCACGATGAGATCGAGACCGCGATATTCATGGTAGTCAGAACCGGCCAGAGCTACGAACGCTTCGAAAGAACGCTCCAGATTCTTGCGGGGCTCCAGCGTTCCGAGCTGCAGGCAATAACGGCGCCCCATGAGCCGCAAGCGTTTCAGGACTGCCGCTGCACCGGCGGCCGCAAAAGTCTCCGGCTGCGGCTCGGCGCCTTCATAGATCACGTCGATCTTGTCGTCCGGCGCGCTGAAGATCCGCATCAGATCGGCTTTGGTCTGGCCGGAAACCGCCAATACGCGGCGCGCTGCGCTGACCGAATGCGGCACAACGATGCGCTCGGAGAACGACAGGGCCGCACCGGCGTATTTCATCGGGAACCATTCCGGATGGTCGTAAACAGCGAGGTCGTGGACGGTCACAACCGCCGGTCGGCGATAAAACATCGGCAGGGCGTTGGCCGGGGCGTGGAGCAGGTCGAGTTTCGCTTTCTCGAACATCGACGAGATGACCATGTGGCCGTAGACGAACGGCAGGCAGCGTTTCAGGGCTTGGAAGGGAAAATTACGGACCGAGACCGTGGCCTTGGCGGAATCCAGAAGTTCCTCTTTGACGCGCTGATCAATCATCTTGTCGAGGAACAGGACGTACTCGTTGGCCGTGTCCTCGCGCACCAGATGTTTGACCAGATAATAAGTATAGTGGCCGATACCGGCCGACTCCCCTCCCTTGCGCCAATCCAGCATGGTCCGACAGTCGATGCCGATACGCATAGATCAAAAGCTCTTCGTGGCCCAGGAAAAACCGACCACGGCCCCGGAGGTGATTGCAGCGACGATCAGGGCGGCAATGACGATGCCCAGGAAAATCGGCCAAAAAGCTTTCCGGAGCGGGATACCGAAGATGAAACCGGCGAGCGATCCGGTCCAGGCGCCGGTCATCGGCAGCGGAATGGCCACGAACAGGCACAGGGCGACCAGTCCGTACTTAAGATACTGCCCGTTAAATTTCAACCGGGTGCGGTGCAGGACGCGGTCGGTGAGCCGCTGCCAGAAACCTTTGCGCCGCTCGACCAGGCGTAGCCACCAATTCCCGAGTCCGTAGATCAAGAAAATGGCCGCGGTGTTGCCGATGATCGACCAGATCGTGGCTTCGACGACCGGCATCTTCAGGACCGCGACGCCGAACGGGATCGAACCGCGCACCTCAAGAATCGGCGAGGCTCCGAAGAGCATGACGAGGAGCGGGTCAGTGACGGCGCGCGGCAGGCCAGCGAGGAACATAGGTAGTATCAGCGGACAGCCTGGTCTGACCAGGTGAACGCGTCAAAGACCCAATAAATGAGTTTCTTCACTGAACTGAAGCGCTCGTCCTTGGTGTCGGCGCCGAGTACGACGGCGATCACGCGATGTCCGCTGCCGTCGGCCGCGGCGGCGCCGAAGCAATAACCAGCCTCCTGGAGATAGCCGGTTTTCCCACCCAAAAGCGAGAACGGCGGCTTGCTGATGAAACTGTCGAGCAACAGATCCGTGCTACGCGCGCGGCGGCGGACGCCCTCGCGAGGCTCGTAGACATATTCCTTCTTGACGACCGTCTCCGCGATGATCGGAACGGCCACGGACGCTTTGACGAGCCGGGCGACATCGCGGGCGCTGGCGCGATTATCCGGATCCAGACCAGTCGGCTCGACGAACCGACCCGACGCCAGACCGAGCTCTTGCGCTTTAAGATTCATTTGCGCCACGAATTCCGGCTCCGTGAGCCCGGTGCTCCGGGCCAGGGCCGCAGCGGCTTCGTTCGACGAAGCGATCAGGCTGAGATTGAACAAGTCGCGCACGGTCGCGGTTTCGCCGGAAAAAAGATATTCGCCGCGCGCGGCGCGGATGTCCGCGGCGCCGATCTCCAACCGTTCGTCCCAGTCGAGATCCTGGTCAAGAGCGGTCAGCACGGTCACAAGCTTGGTAAGCGAGGCGATGGGGCGCGCCGCGTCCGGATCTTTTTCGAAAAGCCAGGCGTCGCTGTCCCAGTCAAGGACGGCGGCGCTGGCAGCGTTGATCTCCACGCCCAGCCGGCGCGGATCTTTCTTGAGCGGCGCGGAGACCGGCAACGCCAGCGGCTGCTCGATCACGACCTTTGCGACGGCGGCGGCCGGCAAAAAGGCGCGATAAGCGCTAAAGGCGTCCGCAGCCTGAGCCGGAGCGGCGGCCAGATATAAAGCCAATGCCACGATGAGCGAAAACATGGGAGCGAATCAAGATCAGGTGTTAGCGACCAATGTTTCTGAGGCGGAAGATTCTTCTGGCGGCAGGTCGGAAACCGGAACCGCAACCGGCTCCTGATCCGCGACAGCGTCGGCTACGGCGGGTTCAACCGCGGCGGCGGCAGTCTGAGTCTGTTCGATCTGCAGGATCTTCACGACATTCTCATGCGACCGCAATTTCTCATAATCCGGAAGTTCCTCGACGGAAGCGACGCCCAGAAAACGCAGGAAATCCAGTGTGACCCGATACCTAGCCTGAGGCTGACCAGCCTCGCCCTCGACCTCGATGAGCCCGCGCATCAGCAGGTTGCGCAGGATGAGGCTGCAATTGACCCCGCGGATCTGTTCCAGCTCCGCCTTGGAGACGGGACCGCGATAAGCCACGATGGTCAAAGCCTCGAGCGAGGGTTTGGTGAGTTCACCAGTGGTCTCGTCCTTGATGAAATCCTGAATGACTTTGGAATTGTCCGGCGCGGTGCTGAGCTGGACTTCGCCGCCGTGGCGCATCAGACGAATGCCGCGGCTCGACTCGTTGTAATGCGCCGCGAGCTCGTCGAGCGCTTTGTCGACCTCGGTCCGCTCGGCTTCCAAAAGTTCCGCGAGCTTCTTGACGCTCATCGGTTTCGCGGCGATGAAGAGAATGCTTTCGATCCTGGAGGTCAGCATAGGTTTAGGCGGGTAAGGAAACGGTTTCAGTTTCGGTCTTCTCGATGGTTATGTCGTCAAAGAGCCGGTCCTGATTCACGACCACGGCCCGCTCGCGGATGAGTTCGAGGAGCGCGAGGAAACTCACCACCACTTCGATCCGCGACTCGGCCGAAGCGACCAGGGCGCGGAAACTGGACTTGGCGGTCCGCGCCAGGAACGATTGGATCTGGCGGATCTTCTCGTGAATGGAAACGGTCTTCTCGATGATCGCTTGCGGCACCCGGACGACGATATCGAGCCGACGCAGCACGCCGCCCATGATTTCGGCCATCTGGGCCGCGGTCAGTTTTTTCGGCGGCGCGAAACCGATCTCGATCTGCGGCAGCCGGTCGTGCACGAACAGGAAGCGCCGCTTGCCGATGAGCGCCGAGATCGCTTTCGAAGCGTCGAGATATTCCTTATAGATGCGCAATTGCGACTCCAGGTCGCCGATCTCCTCCTGAGCGTCGGCGGCCAGGAACGGCAGCAGGATGCGCGATTTGAGATACAGCAGCTTGGCCGCCACGACCAAAAAATCCGCCATCTCTTCCGGCGGAATCTGCGGGTTGGCGCTCAGACGCTGCAAATAAGCATCCGTGACCCGCGCCAATGAGACCTCGGAAATGTCGAGTTTGGCGGCCTCAATAAGCTCCAGCAACAGACTGAGCGGACCCTCGAACCTCTCCAGTTTCACGGCGAACTCCATAAGTTAGCGGCGCTTCTTGGACTTCGAAAGTTTCTTCTTGTTCGACGGGCGCTTGGCCGGCTTCTTGGCCTTGGCCGGAGCCTTCTTCTGCAGCTTGACGCCGCTCTTCTTGCCGATCGCGCCGACGACCGGATTCTCCAGGGCCATCAGGTCCTTGACCTTGAGGCGCAGCGACTCGGTGAAACTCTCCGCGCCGACGATCGCCTCTTTGGTTTTGACCAGTCCCTTGTCGAGGACGACGCCAAGGCCGCGCAGGCTGCCGAACGGAGTCAAAGCGCCGGGGCGCAGTCCCAGCTTGGCCATGATCTTCTCCGGAACGAGCGCGATCTTCTTCGCTTTCAGGACCTTCTTCAGATTAGCGAGGTCGACGTAATAAGAAGCCGGCACGACGGCGACGAAATAATTCTTGCCTTTCTTGTGCAGCTCCGGCAAATCGACTTCGACCAGCAGCGTCTTGGCGATGGAGTCGAGCTTCTCGCCGAGCGTCTGCGCCAGGTCATAGGCCGTGTAGACCTTCTTGTGCTTCACGATCTCGAATTTCACTTTCCGTTTGCCCAAATGGAGCAGGATCTTTTTGGAGGCGGTCATAACATTAGTGGTTCAAGGCGTCTTATTTGAGTTTGGCGATGTTCGCTTCCTTGAGTTGCGCTTCCGGCAGATCGGACGGCGCGCCCATCATCAGATCGCGGGCGTCGCCGGTCTTGGGGATGGCGATGATCTCGCGGATGTTCGGCTCGCCGGCGAGGAGCATCACGAGCCGGTCGAAACCGAAAGCCAGACCGCCGTGCGGCGGCGCGCCGAACTCGAAAGCCTCGAGCATGTGGCCGAAGCGCGTGCTGATCTGCTCTTCGTCCAAAGCCATGATCTCGAAGACTTTGCGCAGCGCTTCGGACCGGTGGTTGCGAATGCTGCCGCCGGCGATCTCATAACCATTAAGCACCAGATCGTACTGGGTCGTGAGGATGCCGCCGATGTCCGTCTTGGACATGAGATTGTCGCGGTACTTCGGCTGCGGCGCACTGAACGGATTGTGCGTAAAGGTCCAACCGCCTTCGTCGGTCTTTTCGAAGAACGGAAAATCAACGACCCAGCAGAAAGCCAGCTCGTTCGGATCATCCTTGTTGACGCGCAGGTCCGGCTTGTCGTTGCCATACTTCGCCACGGCCTCGGCGTAAGTGAGGCGCGGGAACGGCGTCTGAGTGATCTTCTTCTCGGGCGTGACGGTCCGAACGACGTCGAGTGCCAACTCTTCGACCAGGCGCATCACGTCCTCCTGCTCGACGAACGACATCTCGAGATCCACCTGGGTGAACTCAGGCTGGCGGTCGCCGCGCTGATCCTCGTCGCGGAAACAGCGCGCCACCTGGAAATAACGTTCCAGGCCGGCGACCATCAGGAGCTGCTTGAACTGCTGCGGCGACTGCGGCAAGACGTAATATTTTCCGGCGTGCAAGCGCGATGGCACGATGTATTCGCGCGAACCTTCCGGCGTGCCCTTGGTCAGGCATGGTGTCTCGACCTCGATGAAATTATTCTTGTGCAAAAAATCGCGGAACTGAGTCGTGACCTTGTCGCGCAGGATCAGGTTGCGCTGCATCCGCTCGGTGCGCAGGTCGAGATAGCGGTACTTGAGCCGCAGTTCCTCGCTCACCGGCATTGTGTCCTTGTCCAGCTCGAACGGCGGCGTCTTGGACTCGTTCAGGATCTCGAGATCGGCGGCGGATAATTCGATGCCGCCGGTGGCCAGCTTCGGATTACGCATCTTCTCCGGCCGCTCACTGACCTTGCCTTTGATGGTCACGACGAATTCCGGGCGCAAGGCGTTGGCTTTGGCCACGACATCCTTGCTCCAGAAGACGACCTGTAAAAGGCCGGTCCGGTCGCGCAGGTCGATGAAGATGAGCTTGCCCATGTCGCGCCGGGCATGCACCCAGCCGGAGACCTCGACCTCCTGGCCGACCCGATTCACCAATTCGCCGATCATTGTTCTTGCCATAGTTCGTGCGCTTCGCTTAGAAGGGAAATATCCGTTACGGCTGCAGACGGCTCAGCATCCGGGGGAACGGCGTCGTTTCGCGCACGTGCTCCAGGCCGCAGATCCAAGCCACGGTCCGTTCGAGACCGATGCCGAAACCGGAATGCGGCACGGAACCGTAACGGCGGATGTCCAGGTACCAGCTGAAAGCCTCTTTCGGCAGCTTGTGTTCTTCGATGCGAGCCTCCAGCAGTTTCAGATCGTCGATGCGCTGCGAACCGCCGATGACCTCGCCATAGCCCTCCGGCGCCAACATGTCGTTATTGAGCGCGCGATCCGGCTCGTTCGGATCCGGTTTCATGTAGAACGCCTTGATCTCGGTCGGGTAATGATGGACGAAGATCGGCTTGTCGAATTTCTTGGTGAGGATGGTCTCGTCGTCGCCGCCGAAATCGTCGCGCTCCTTGATGTCGGAACCGGCCTCCTGCAGGATCTTCACGGCCTCGCTGTGATGCAGGCGCGGGAAGCCGCCCTCGGCCGCTTTCTGGAGCGGCTCCAGATTGCGTTCCAGCGTCTTGAGTTCCTGCTGGCAATGTTCGAGGACGCGGCGCACGACATGCACGACCATGTCCTCCTGCAGCTGGATGTTCTCAAGCCAATCCATGTAAGAAGCCTCTGCTTCCAACATCCAGAACTCGGTCAGATGGCGGCGGGTCTTCGACTTCTCCGAACGGAAAGCCGGACCGAAACAGTAAGTCTTTCCGAGCGCGGCCGAAGTGGCTTCGAGATACAGCTGGCCGGACTGCGACAGGTAGGCTTTGTCGTCGAAATATTTAACTTCGAAGAGATCGGTCGTGCCCTCGCAGGCGCTCGGCGTGAAGACCGGCGAATCGGTCAGGGTGAAACCGCGAAGTTTCATGAACTCGCGCAGGCCGAAAACAATCTCGTCGCGGACGCGCAGGATCGCCTCCTGGCGGGCCGAGCGGATCCAGAGATGCCGCAGGTCCATGAGGAAATCCACGCCGTGTTCTTTCTTGCCGATGGGATATTCCGGAGCCGCGCCGACGAGCACGACCTCCTTGGCTGCGAGTTCGACGCCGGAAGCCGAGCGCTTGTCCTCTTTGACCGTGCCACGGACGATGCAGGAAGCTTCGACCGTGAGCGCCTTGGCCGCCTCCCAGGTCTCAGGCGAAACATCGGCTTTGGAAACGACGGCCTGGATGCGGCCGGTGCCGTCGCGCAACTGCAAAAAAGCGATGGAACCGGAAGAGCGGCTGTTGAAATTCCAGCCGCGCAATTCAACCTCCTGACCCAGATGTTTCGGGGCGTCCTTGATCTCGATGATCATACTTTTTAAGCGATAATAAGCGGAAAATGGCGCCAAAAAATGCGCCTAAACACCGCTTCATGATGCCTTTTTCGGCTTAAAAAATCAAGCCGACGATAGGCTTGACCTGTGGCTAAGTGGAGTGACGGAGTCAGGGAGTGACGAAGAGACGGAGTCAACGAAAATTTAATCATCTCATCTCTCTCGCGAACACCACCCCCCTACGCCAACTGCCGCATGAAACGCAGCGCGCGGATGCCTTCTTCCAAATGTCCGACCAGCAAGGCCTCGATGAGTTCGCTAGTCGGCGAGGCGACCTCAGCCGGCACGTCTGCCTGCTGAAGCGAAGTCAAATGACTCCGGCGCATCAGACGCAGCGCCTCGATGACGCCGGACGACACGGTTTCTTTCGAATAGGGACGACAGGTGGAGCATTCGATGCCGCCACGAAGCGCGTTCAGAGCGTTGCCGGAAACCGACAATTTACCGCGGCAGCGGACGCAGGCGTCGAACTCCGGCGCGAACCCCAGGATATCCAGAAGCTTCAGCGCGGCGCCGTCATAGACCGGATGATGGCCGCCGCGGACGAACTCCGGCGCCGACCAGCGGTCCAAAGCCTCGAAAAAATCGACGAGCAGCTCGAAGATCCGTTCCTCGGGCAGCTCGCGTTTGGTCAGGGAATCCACGGTCAGCAAAAAACTCTGCGCCGTGATGGTCTTCGGGAGAGAATCCGGAAGACTGGAAAAACGCCGGGCCAGGCAGGCCCCGGCCAGACGGTCGATACGCCGGCCTTTCGCCACCATGATCTCGACGACGCCGAAGCTGCTGAGATGCGGCGACAGTTTGCTCTTGCCGCGACGCGTGCCCTGGGCCAGCACCGTGATCTTGCCATGGTTGGCAGTATAAATAGTGTAGGTCCGATCCGCGTCACGGACCGGCCGAGTCTTCAGAACAATGCCCTGATCGCGATAGGTCGGCATAGGACAGCGGCTAGCTCGGCCTCCGATCGAGCCAGGATTGCAAAATGACCGCGGCCGCGGCCGCATCCTTGTCGACGTCGCCAGCCTTGGCTCCGACCGAGCGGCGGGCACTTTCCACGATACCGCTCGAGAAACGCTCGTCCTCGGTCTCGACCGCGAGTCCCCCGCGCTCCGCGAGCGCCGCCGCGAAAACCGCGACCTGCCGCGCCCAGTCGCTCGCGGCGCCGGCGTCCTTAAGGCTGCGCGGCAAACCGATCACCGCCAGCGTCGCCCCCTCCCGGGCGGCGACCTTGGCCACGGCTAAAACATCCGCCTCCAAACTCTGGGCAGCGACCGTTTCGAGCGGCACGGCTACCGGCGCATCCGTATCAGCGAGCGCCAGGCCGATGCGTCTGGTGCCGTAATCGACTCCGATCAATCTCATAAAACTAAAATTCCAGACCGATCCCCTCTTGCGGCGTCAGTATCTCCAGGCCCTTGGCGGTCACGGCGACTGTGACCTCGAAATGAGCCGATGGCTGGCCATCCGCGGTCGCGATCGTCCAGCCGTCGCGCTTCACCCGGACCTCGTCGCGGCCGGCGTTCACCATGGGTTCGATCGCGATGACCATGCCGGGGACAAGACGGACCGGTTCCAGGCTTCGGTCGAAATAATTCGGAATCGGCGGCTCTTCGTGGACCGCGCGGCCGACGCCGTGACCGGTCAGGTCTTTGACCGTCGAATAACCCAGCCGCCGGACATGACGATCAATGGCTTTGCCGATGTCGCTCACCCAGGCTCCGGGACGAACCTGTTTGAGGCCGATGTTCAAAGACGCGCGCGTGGCTTCGAGCAGCTTCAATCGCTCCGGCGCGACCTCGCCGACCGCGACCGTGAGCGCCGTATCCGTGAAAAACCCGCGGTACTTGAGACCGACATCCAATTTCAGAAGATCGCCGCTCGCGACCGGCCGCGACGGCAAAGCCATGCCGTGGACGACCTCGTCGTTCAGCGAACTGCAGATGGCGGTCGGAAAAGCCGTCCGGCTGCCTTCGGGTCGGTACCCCTGGAAGGCTGGTTCACCGCCCGCCGCCCGCATCAATTTCTGCGCCAACGCTTCAAGCTCGCCAGTGGTGACGCCGGGCTTCGCCTCCGCCGCGAGGCGCGCCAAAATATCGGCCAGAATCCGGCCGCCGGCGCGAATGATCTCTATCTCTGGTCCGGTCTTCAGGTCGATCATAAGTTCACTCCCCAGTTTAGAACAAAAGGCGCGTTCGGCAAAGCAGGCAAAGACTCCCTCGGGCTGGAAGCCCGGGATTTTTGATATTCCAACCGCTTTCATTCGCCGTAGCCTATCCCCCTTCCCCCGCACTAGACAGTGCGGGGTGCGGGGGATTCGCGTCTTTTATTCAACCTCGGCTGACGCCGAGGCTTTCTGATAGTGGCGAAAATAAAAGGACGCCGATGTCGGCGTCCTGAGCGCTGCTGAACCTTCCGGTTCACTTCTTGAGAAGCCGGTCGACAAGAGCGTCGATCCAGGCCTGGTACTCCTCGAGAGTGCCCTGATTGTTGTAGAGGTTCTCCCACGGCACGAGCGCCAGGGTGCGGTCGACCTGCTGGCCGTGCAGCGGCTGGCCGATGCCGCGATCGTCATCGTCGAGCTTGGTGAAACCGGCCATGTCGACCGGATCGCCGGGACGCCGGCGGCTCAGAAGACGCGCGGCCCTGACGTGGGTCGGCGCGACTATGCCGATCATGACGAAACAGCCGCCAAGCAATTTCTGCAGGCCTTTGACCTCGTCGGGGTGGCGCATGCCGTTCACGATGATCCGGCGATGACCCTGAGACTTGAGCGTCGCGACGACGCGCTTGGCCCAATAAGCCATACCTTCGGGCTGCTCGCGGCCCCAGTTACCGATTTCGATCAGCTGATCGACGGTCGGTTTCTCGATGCCCCGGCGCTTGGCCTCCTCGCGGATCTCGTCGGAACAGCGGCGGGTCACGAAACCGTGCGCAGTCAGACGCTCGGACAACTCATCCTTGCCGGCCGCCTTGAGGCCGGTGAGTCCGATGACCAGATCGAAATCCTTTGAACGTGTTTGGCGCTTCTTCATGGCGACCTCCGTTAACGCAGACAAAGAACAAGTCTGCGCACTTTTTACACCAACGGCCGGACAACGTCAAAGCCGGACGCGATCAACTAGACTCCCAAAGCGGCGGCGATCGCGGCCTCGACCTCGGCGATCGGACGGGTGCCATCGATCCGCCTCACGAGACCGCGGGCCGAATAGAAATCAATGAGCGGCTGGGTGTCGTGATGATAAAGGCTCAGGCGCTGGCGGATGACCTCCGGGGTGTCGTCCGCGCGCTGGATGAGCGGGCTGCCGCAACGGTCGCATTTGTCCGGCGAACCCTTCGGTGGATTGAACTCGATATGATAATTGAGCTCGCAATCCTGATTCGAGCAGACCCGGCGGCCGGACAACCGTCGCACCGCTTCGTCGTCGGCGATATCAAGACTGATGACGTGGGTCACCTGGCGGTTGATCTTCGTCATAAGTTCGTCCAACGCCTCAGCCTGATCCTTCGTGCGCGGATAACCGTCCACGATGAAGCCGCCGACGGTATCTTCTTCCGTGAGGCGTTCGGCCATGACCTGATTGACCAGATCGGTCGGCACGAGTTCGCCGCGCTCGATGTAACCGGCCAGGTCGCGGCCCAGACCCGTGTTGCGTTCGATCTCGGCGCGGAACAGCTTGCCGAGAGAGATGGTCGGGATACCGAGTTTCTCGGACATCTTTTCGGACTGCGTGCCTTTGCCGGAGCCTTGCGGCCCGATCATGATGATATTGAACATAGTCTTCGGGTCAGGATGCTAAGAGCGTGATTAGATAACCGACGATGGAACCGAGAGCGATCGGCGGCAGGGCCGGCATCGGCCGGTGAGTACGCTGGGCCGCGAAGATCAGGCTCGTGGCCAGGAGTCCGGCGAGCGCCCCGATGGCGACCGGGACGGCGGCGGACGAACCACGGACCGCGAGCGACGCGACGAGCATGGCTGGCAGGACCATGTCGCCCGTGCCTAGGAAAAAGAAACCACCGTCAGCCGAGACCTCCTTCAGACGCTTGAAAAAACCTGCGCTGGTTGACGGTATAATGATGGCAAAAATAGCCCGCTGCCGCAACAGAGAAGCCGCCGCTTCGGCCAGATGCCGGGTCACGTAAACCGCGAACAGGTCATAGAACGACAGCCCGGCCAGGATCACGACCACGACCAGCGGCCGCATGGCTTCGCCCAGACCCAGGGCCAGACCGGCCATGCCGAAGACCAGGATCAGGTCGTAGGTCGCGACGCGGCTCACGGCGTAGTGCAGCAGGACCGCCGCCGCGACAGCGATGATCGCCGGTCCGGTCCCGAACGCCGTCTCGAACCAGGCGCCGACGCCGACGAACACGGCCAGGGTGAAAAGCAGGGTGAAGACCAGGGCTCCGCGCCTGGTCCGCGCCAGTATCACGAGGAGCGCGGTCGCGGCCGCGAAAGCCGTGATGAAACTCCAGATGGTCAGTTCCGGAGCGGCCGCCGCGGCAACGGTCCCTGGCTTGGCGAACGCGGCCAATCGGCCGACCAGAAGCACCAGCAGCAGGACCGATCCTAAAAGAAAGATCTCCAGTGCGGACGCAAAAACCAGCCGCGCCGCGCGAGCCGCGGCCGGAATCTCTTCCTGGCGCTCAGGCGCCGAAGATGGCGGCTTCGACATTTTGTCGATCGATCTCGGAGATGACATACGTCTGCTGTAATTTCATGAGCGCCAGATGCAACTCACGCGGATAGATCAAACCGGAGTGAGTGTCATGAAGACGGACCAGCAGCTGGCGGACAGCCTCGCGTTGATGCTGATCAAGACTGGAGATGCCGAAAGTCAGCTCCTTGATCTCTTCTTTGGCCAGCCGCACAGGCGTTGATCCTTCCATAGGTCTTAATTATACCAAAAAGGCGCGTTGGACGCGCCCTTTGGTCGATTATTTGGCTTGGTTGCGCTATTTACAGCGACTCGTAATCACGCATCGTCATCTGCGAATCAACCTGTTTGACGATCTCAATGACCACGGAAACGACGATGAGCAAGCTGGTGCCACCGACGACGAGCGACTGGGTGCCGGTCATATGCTGGACGATCAGCGGCAGGACGGCGATGGCCGCGAGGAAGAACGCGCCCGCCGGCATGATCCGGCTCACGGTCTTGCTGATATATTCAGCGGTCGGATTTCCAGGCCGGATGCCGGGAATGAACCCGCCCTGTTTCTGCAGATTCTCGGCCACGCGATCAGGATGGAAAACGACGGCGGTGTAGAAGTAGGTGAACACGAAGACCAGGAGGAAATAAAGGATGCCGTAGATCCACTTGTCCTGGAAGAACATGATGGTCTTCTGCGCGCCGGCCGCGAGCCAGGCCGTCTTGGCCTTCAGGAAGAACTGGGCGATCATCGGCGGGAACAGGATGATGGAGACCGCGAAGATGATCGGGATGACGCCGGCCATGTTGACGCGGAGCGGCAGGAACGTTTCGGCGCCGCCGAAGAGTTTGCCGCCGCGCATGCGCTTGGCGTAGACGACCGGAATGTTGCGCTGACCCTCAGTGATGAAGACCACGCCAGCGACCGTCAGCAGGCCGATGACCGCGAAAGCCGCCCAATTCAGGAGCTTCGACGGTTCATAGGTCAGGATGGCTTGCTGCACGGCGGTCGGCAGGCGGTCGACGATGTTGGCGAAGATCAGGATGGAAATGCCGTTGCCGATCTTGCGCTCGGAGATGAGCTCGCCGATCCACATGAGCCAGATCGTGCCGGCGGTCATCGCCAGGACGATCACGGCTTTCTGGACGACCGAGATATCGCCGACGATCCCCTGGCCGGAAGAGGTCAGGATGGAGAGCATGGCGTAGGCCTGCAAGAGCGCGAGCGGCACCGTGGCCAACCGGGTGTAATAATTGATGCGCTCCTGTCCGCCGGCGCCGTCTTTCTGGATCTCCTCCAGCCGCGGGATGATCATGGCGAGGAGCTGGAAGATGATGGACGAGGTGATGTACGGGCCGACGCCGAGCGCGACCACGGAGAAGTTCTGCATGCTGCCGCCGGAGAACAGGTCGAGCATGCCGAGCACCTGGTTCGACTGGAAGAAATCGCGCAGGTTGGCGGCATTGACGCCGGGAACCGGCACGTGGGTGGCGACGCGGTAAACGACGAGCATCAGCAGCACGAAAATGATGCTGTTGCGCAGGTCGGCGGCTTTCCAAATTTGTCGGATCTTATTCCACATAACTTCGGTATTAGCGTGCTTGGCATCCGACGCGGCTGGGGCGACAAGCGCCCCGGAACCGTACCGGCTAGAACACAGCTGTATTTTACCGGACTTCGCCGCGAGCGGCCACTATCTTCTCTTTGGCCGATTCGGAAACGCGGCAACCGGTCACGATCAGCCGCTTTTTAAGCTCACCAGCGCCCAGGATCTTGACGTTGACGGTGCCGACCTTGATGAGGCCGTTCTTGATCATGGTCTTCGGATTGACGATGCCGCCTTCCTTGAAAGCCTCGGCGATCTGCTCGAGATTGACGGCCACAGGCGGGGTCCGGAGAGCGCGAAAACCGCGCAGCTTCGGGGTCGCGAGGATCGTGCGCCGGAGGCCGAGGATGAGCAGTTTATTGCGGCCGCCGGTCCTGGCGCGCTGGCCCTTGGTGCCGCGGCCGGCCGTCGTACCCTTGCCGGAAGCATTGCCGCGGCCGACGCGCTTGTAGTGCTGTTTGGCGCCGTGCGCGGGCTTCAGGGTGCTAAGCGAAAGTGGAGACATAACTGGAGGGATTACTTCTGGGCGGCCTCGGTCTCGACAGCGGCCTTTTTCGGTTTGGCCGGGCTGAGCCGGAGCTGTTGCAAAGCCAACATCGTCGCCTTGGTATTATTGATCTTGTTGTTCGAGCCCAGGATCTTGGCCGAGGCGTTCGGCACGCCGGCGAGTTCCAGGACCACGCGGATCGCGCCGCCGGCCTTGATACCGGTTCCTTTCGGAGCCGGCATGAGCAGCACCGAAGCGGCGGCGAACTTCTGTTCGACGCGGTGCGGGATCGATCCCTGGACCATGGGCACGGTCAGCAGGCGCTTCTTGGCCTGAGTGACGGCCTTGGCGACGCTGCCGGCGACATCAGCGCCCTTGGCGATGCCGAAACCGACGCGGCCCTTGCGGTCGCCGATGATGACGCAGGCGCGGAACCGCATGCGCTTGCCGCCCTTGGTGACGCGGGTGACGCGCGAGAGTTCCAGGATGCGCTGATCGAACTCTTTCTGTTCATCCTGACCGCGGCGGAACGGACGACCGCCGCCGGGCGGACGACGTCCGCTGTCTTTGCGCGGACCTTTATCGGTGATGGGTTGGACGATGATCTTCTCCATAATGATATGCGTTCAAGGCGGCCTTAGAACTTCAGGCCGTTATCCCTGGCGCCGGCGGCCAAAGCGGCGATCCGACCGGTGAAGGCGAAACCATTGCGGTCAAAAACGACCTGGCTCAGTCCGGCTTTCACGGCTTTCTCGGCGACCAGTTTGCCGACCGCGTAAGCGACGGCGACCTTGGCTTGGCGGTCCGACTCGCCCTTGGCGAGCTTGGCAGCCTCTTTCTTGTCGACGACGGTATCATCGGCCGCGGCGAGGGTCTTACCGGCCGCATCATCGATCACCTGGGCGTAGATATGCTTGGCGCTGCGGAAAACCGACAGACGCGGTTTCGCGGCAGTGCCCTGGACCCGGGCGCGGACCCGCCGCTGGCGGCGCAGCCGGGATTGATTCTTTGATTGCACGCTGGCTTTCATAACTTCAATGGTTACGCCGCGGCTCCGGCCTTGGCAGCTTTGCCGGCCTTGCGGTGAATGACCTCATCGACGTACTTGATGCCCTTGCCCTTATACGGTTCCGGAGGCCAGACATGGCGGATCTGAGCGGCGATCTCCCCCACCTGCTGCAGGTCAATGCCGGAAACAGTGATGACATTCTTGTCCACGCCGACCTCGATGCCCGGCGGGATGGGAAAATCAACGTCGTGGGAGAAGCCGACCTCGAGCTTGAGCACTTTGCCCTGGACGCCGGCCTTGAAACCGACGCCGTTGATCTCGAGCTGGCGCTTGTAGCCGACCGTGACGCCGGTGACCATGTTGCCGATGAGCCTGCGGAACAGACCCCAAAGCGAGCGGTCTTTCACGTTCTCATGGTCCTTGACGTCGATCGTGAGCTCCGCGCCCTCGATGACGACTTCCACGTGCGGATGTAATTCGAGCTTCAGTTCGCCCTTGGGACCCTTGACGTTCACGACACGGCCATCGAGTTTGATCTCGACGCCCTTCGGGATGGCCAGGAGTTTTTTTCCGACTCGGGACATATGTTTCAGTGGTTAGCTAAGGCGGTCAAGATCAATAGATCTCGCACAGGATCTCGCCACCCAGCTTGCGCCGACGCGCTTCTTTGTTGGTCATGACGCCCTGCGAGGTCGAAACAATGGCGATGCCCTTGTCGGAGAGGACGCGCGGCAGGTCCTGGTAGCCGTTATAAACGCGGCGGCCCGGGGTCGAAACGCGCTTCAGGCTGCGGATGTAGGGCTGGCGGCCGTCGTACTTGAGCTCCAGACGGAGCTCCACGCCGGTGCCGCTGCCCTCTTTGCCGACCGTGGTCACATAGCCTTCTTCGGCCAGGATCTTGGCGACAGCGAGTTTCATCTTGGAATACGGGATCCTGACCTCCGGTTTTCTGACCTGAGAGGCGTTGCGGATCCGCGTAAGCATGTCTGAGATTGGATCGGTCATCATAATGATGTGGTTTGCATAAACTATCGTGTCGCTGATCCCTGGTCCGGCGCCCGGCCTTGACCACTGTGGTGTCGGCGCCGAGCTTGCGACCAGCGAAACGCAGCTGTATTTACCATGACGACTTCCGGATACCCGGGATCTCGCCCCGGTTGGCTAATTCGCGGAAACAGATGCGGCACAGTTTGAAGTCGCGGATCAGGCCGCGATTGCGGCCGCAGCGCCAGCACCGGCGGACGATGCGCGAGGAAAATTTCGGTTTCTTGGCTGATTTGGCGATTTGACCTTGGGTAGCCATAGTTCCTGATTATTTAACGTCCTCCCTGAACGGGAAGCCGGCGGCGCGGAGCAGTTCCAAGCCGCGAGCCTTGGTGCGAGCCGTGGTGACGATGGTCATCTCCAGGCCGTGCACGAGATCGGTATCCTCCGGGCGGATCTCCGGGAACGAGACGAACTCTTTCATGCCGATGGAGAAATTGCCGTGGGCGTCGATCGACTTGGGCGACACGCCGCGGAAATCGCGGACGCGCGGCAGGGTGGAATTGATCAGCTTGTCGATGAAATCGAACATCCGGCGGCCGCGCAGCGTGACCATCATGCCGACGACCATGCCCTGGCGGATCTTGAAGTTCGAGATGGATTTCTTGGCCAGCGTCTTGACCGGCTTCTGGCCGCTGATCCTGGTCAGCGTCCGCTCGGCCGCCTCGACGTACTTGGGATCCTTGAGACCCTGCTTCAAGCCGACGTTCAGGACGACCTTAACGAACCGCGGCACGGCCATGACGTTCTTCACGCCCAATTTGGCCTTGAGCTGCGGCGCGATCTCTTTCTCGAACAGGATTTGGAACCGTGTTTTGGCGTTCATAATCTTGCGCTATTCAATGGCTTCCTTGCACTTGCGGCAGATGCGGACCTTGCGTTCCTTGCCGTCCGGCTGCGCCAGCATCTTGACGCCGAGCCGGGTCGGCTGGGCGCACTTCGGACAGATTGCCATGACGTTCGCGGCCGCGAGCGGCGCGGCGAACTCGACTTTCTGGCCCGGCTGTCCCTGCTGGCGGGTCTTCAGATACTTGACCATGACATTCACGCCCTCGACCACGACCTTGCCGAGCTTCGGGAAGACCTGAATGACCTTGCCGCTCTTACCCTTGTCCTTGCCGACGGCCACTTTGACGTTGTCGCCTTTCTTGATGTTCATAAGGTTGCGGCTTAGACGACCTCGGGGGCCAAAGAAATGATCTTGGCGAAACCCAGGGTGCGCAGCTCGCGGGCCACGGGTCCGAAGATGCGGGTGCCTTTGGGCTCCTTGGATTTCTCATCGATGATGACGGCGGCGTTGTCGTCGAAACGGACGTAAGTGCCGTCCTTGCGGCGAGTCTCCTTGCGGATGCGGACGATGACCGCGTGGACGACCTGGCTTTTCGCGACCGTGCTGTGCGGCACGGCCAGCTTGACGACGGCGGTGACGATATCGCCCAAGCCGGCATGGCGATGCTGATAGCCGCCATGCAGCCGGATGACCTGCAGTTTCTTGGCGCCGGTGTTGTCGGCGACGCCGATCATTGAACGATGCTGCAACATACCTTTACTTGGTCACCTTTCCGACGACCCGCCAGCGCTTGTCTTTCGACAGCGGCCGCGTCTCGACGAAACGGACGACGTCCCCGACCTTGTACTCCCCCTTCTCGTCATGGACCTTGTACTTCCGGGACTGCCGGTATTGTTTGTTATATTTCGGGTGGGTCTTCTGGCGATCGATCCGGACCACGATGGTCTTGGCCATCTTGTCCGAGACGACCAACCCCTCGAAAACCCGCTGCGTCTTGTTCTTGGCTTCCATATGAAGAAAAAACTACGGGGTTCAACCGCGGGCGGCCGGCTTGGTTCCGGCGGCCTGGGATTTTCTTAGGGTCAGGATCCTGGCGACGGTCTTCTTGATCTCGCGGATCTCGCGGACGTCGGCCATTTTCTTGGCCGCCACCTTGAAGCGAAACTCGCGGATCTTGTTCCGGGAATCCCGGAGCAGCCGGTCCAGCTCGGCGTCGGATTTTTCGCGCAATTCCTTGATGTCCATAAATCCTTGCTGGTTAAGCGGCTAATTCTTGACGAGAAACTTGGATTTCATCGGCAGCTTGTAGCCGGCGAGCTCCATCGCTTCGCGAGCCGCTTCCTCGGTCACGCCATCCATCTCGAAGAGCACGGTGCCGGGGCGGATGACGGCCACATAGTGGTCGACGGCGCCCTTGCCGCCGCCCATGGTCGACTCGTTGCCATGGTTCGTGATCGGCTTGTCCGGGAAAATGCGGATCCAGATCTTGCCGCCGCGCTTGATGAAGCGGGTCATGGCGCGACGAGCGGCCTCGATCTGCCGGGAGGTCACCCAGGCGGCGCCGAGCGCCTTCAGACCGTAGGTGCCGAAGCTGATCTCGGTCTTGGTGGTCGCCACGCGCGTATTGCGGGCGCGACCCTTGTGCATTTTGCGGTGTTTGACTTTGGCTGGTAACAACATATGCGTCTTGCGTGAGGACCCGGGCTACTGCCTGGGACCGCGGCCGCGGAAAGCCGGACGGCGTTCGGCCGGAGCAGCGGGCTGCTGGGCCTCGACCGCATCGCCGAAAACGATGCCGCGGAAGATCCAGACCTTGATGCCGATCGTGCAGAACAGGGTGCTCGCGAAACCGGAAGCGAAATCGACATCCGCGCGCAGGGTGTGAAGCGGAACGCTGCCCCAGGCGAGTTTTTCCTCGCGGGCGATCTCGGCGCCGTTCAGGCGGCCTTTGATCTGCAGCTTGGCGCCCTTGGCGCCGGCTTTCTGCATGCGATCCATGTGCTGCTTGAGCACGCGGCGGAACGGCAGGCGAGCCTCGATATCCTTGATCATCGACTGCAGGACGATGTTCGCGGAGAGCGACGGATTCCTGATCTCGATGACGTTCAGATTGATGTTCAGCTTGTCCTTGCCGGTCAGTTTGCGGCCAATCTTGGCCACCAGTTCTTTCTTGAGATCCTCGACGCCGGAACCGCCGCGGCCGATGATCATGGCCGGCTTGGCGGAGTGGACAGTGACGGTCAGAGCCCGCACGGTCCGCTCGATGTCGATGCGATCAACCTGAGCCTCCTTCAATTTGGCGCGGAGAAACTCCTTGATCTTCATGTCTTCCTTAAGCAGAGCGGCGAAGTCGCGCTTGGAGAACCACTTGGAGCTCCACGTATAGACAGTGCCGATGCGGAAGATCTTCGGATGTACTTTATTGCCCATAGTGGTTTACTCCTTCTTCTTAGCCTTGACCGTCTTTTTGGCGGCGGACTTCTTTTCAGCCTTGGCCTCCTTGGCGGCGGTCTTGGCGGACTTCTTCACCACCGCGGCGGCGGCGCCTTTCGGGGCGCTCACCCGGCGCTCGTCGAGCACCACGGTGATGTGACAGCTGCGCTTGCGGATCGGCGCCGCGCGGCCGAAAGCCCGGGCGCGCCACCGATCGAGGACCGGGCCGGCGTCGGCGTAGATCTGTTTGATGTAAAGATTGTCGGCGTCCAGCTTGAAATTATGTTCGGCGTTGGCGACGGCCGACTTGACCAGTTTCGTGACCGGGCGCGAGGCGGCTTTGCTGTAATAGCTCAGCTGAGCCAGAGCCGGGGCAATGTCCATGCCGCGGATGAGGCCGATGACCAGCCTGACCTTGCGAGCGGACATCCCGATATTCCTTGCTTTAGCGATGACTTCCATAAGCTCGTCAGGTTATTTCTTGGCCGCAGCGGCTGGGGCCTGAGCGGCCTGACTCGCGGCCTTATCCGCCTCGGCGCGCTTGGTCTCGAGCTCCTTCTGCATCTTGCCGCCGTGCCGGAGGAACTTGCGGGTCGGAGCGAACTCGCCGAGTTTGTGGCCGACCATGTTCTCGATGATGAGGATCGGGGTGTGCTGGCGGCCGTTGTGGACGCCGATGACGAAGCCGACCATCTCCGGAGTGATGGCGCACCAGCGGGACCAGGTCTTGACGATGGTCTTGTCGCCAGGCTTCATCTTGGAGATCTTCTTCAGGAGCTTCGGATCCAGAGCCGGACCCTTTTTGAGGCTGCGTGACATAGGATTACTTGCGTCGCGAGACGATGAATTTCCAGGAAGCCTTTTTCTTGTTCCGGGTCTTGACGCCCAGCGCCGGCTTGCCCCACTTGGTCTTCGGATTCTTGAGACCGATCGGGTTCTTGCCTTCGCCGCCGCCATGCGGGTGATCCACCGGATTCATGACTTTGCCGCGGACCTCCGGACGGCGTCCGCGATGGCGGGTGCGGCCGGCCTTGCCCCAGCGGATGAGGCGATAATCAGGATTGCCGACCATGCCGACGGTGGCCATGCAGTTCTTGCTGAACCTGCGGACCTCGCCGGACGGCAGGCGGACCTGCGCGAAATCGCCCTCGACAGCCATGAGCTGAGCGCCGAGACCGGCGCCGCGGACGACCGTGCCGCCCTGGCCGGGATGGAGCTCGATGCTATGGATCTGGATGCCGACCGGCATCTGCGAGATCGGCATGCGGTTGCCGGGTTTGATCTCGATCTGGGATTTGGAGGACAAGATGACGTCGCCGACGCCCAAATTCTGAGGGGCGACCATGTAGGCCTTCACGCCGTCCTTGTAATGGAGCAAGGCGAGGCGGGCGCCGCGGTTCGGATCATACTCGATGGCCGAAACCGTGGCCGGGATATCGTAACGATCGCGCCGAAAATCAACGATGCGGACGTAACGATCGGCTCCGCCGCCGCGATGGCGAACGGTGATCTTACCCTGGATGTTGCGGCCGCCGGTCTTGCGCTTCGGCAGGATCAGCGTCCGTTCGGGCTCGGTCTTGGTGATGTCGGTGAAGGCATCAACGCTGGAGATCCGGCGGCCCAAAGTCACTGGTTTGTAAAGCTTGATCGGCATATTAGACTCCCTCCATGGCGGTTATGGTCTCGCCAGCCTTCAGGGTGACGATGGCCTTCTTCTGATCCTTGCGCTTGCCGAGCACCCGGCCGGAGCGGACGTGTTTGCCTTTGACGGCAACAATGCGCACCGAGACCGGTTTGACGCCGTAGAGATCGCGGACGGCCTGGGCCACCGCATTCTTGTTGGCGTCCGGAGCGACGACGAAAGTGTACTTGCCGAGAGATTGCTGGCGATCGGCTTTCTCGGTGAGGACCGGAGTCAGGAGGATGCGATAAGCATCGCCGCCGTGCTCCTTGGCGAGCGGGCCGCGTTTGACCGGTTCGCTGGCAGCCGATTTTTTATCGGACGCCGGTTTCTTCTCCTCGGCCGCCTCTTCCTGCTTGGCCGGGGCCAGATTCTGCTTTTTGGAAACTTTACCGAAAATACCCATATTTCAGAGGAGATTAACCGTTGGCTTTCTCGAGCTTTTCGGCGGCTTCGACCGTCATGATGACGGCATCAGCCTTGAGCACATCGATGAGTCCGACGTTGCCCACGCCCTCAAGACGGACTTTGGGCAGGTTCTTCGTGCTGCGGACCACAGCCTCATCGCGCTTCGGCATGATGATGATCACCTTGCCCTTGGCCGGCAGTTTCTTCAGGATCATGGCCGCCTCTTTGGTCTTGCCGCCCTTGACCTCGAAGCTGTCGAGCAGCACGAAGTTGTCGGAAGCGACCTTGTCGGAGAGGACCATGCGGAAAGCGAGCTGGCGGGTCTTCTTGTTGATCTTGCGGGTGTAATCGCGTTCGCTGCGCGGACCGAAAGTGATGCCGCCGCCGACCCAGATCGGGGAACGGCTGGAACCATGGCGAGCGCGGCCGGTGCCTTTCTGTTTCCACGGCTTCTTACCGCCGCCGCGGACGTCGCCGCGCGTCTTGGTGTGAGCCAGAGGCTGGCGAGCGCTCGTGAGGATGTTGGTCGCGACCTCGTGAACGATCTCGGGACGGACCTTGACGCCGAACACTTCGGCTTTCAGATTCTTCTCGCCGACGATGTTGCCGGCGGAATTGTAAAGTTTAACCTTCGGCATACTAGTTCCAAGACTGCTTAGCTTCGTGGCCGCCCTCAACGAGCAGGACCGCGCCGCGAGCTCCCGGAACGGCACCTTTGACCGCCAGAATATTGTTAGCCGCGTCAACTTCGATGACCTCCAGATTCTTGACCGTCACGGAATCGCTGCCCATGTGGCCGCCCATCCGCAGACCTTTCAAGACGCGCTGCATGCCGCCGGAACCGATGGAACCAGGCATGCGCAGGTTATCTTTGTGGCCGTGGGAAGCGGGGCCGCCGCGGAAATGATGGCGCTTGACGACGCCCTGGAAGCCCTTGCCTTTGGAAACGCCGCTCACGCCGACGAATTCGCCGGCGTTGAACTGCGCGGCGTCAACCTTGGCGCCGACCGTGAGTTCGGTCGGACCGTCGACGCGGAATTCGCGGATGATCTTGCACATCTCGCCGGCCGGCTTCATATGGCCGGACTGCGGCTTGTTCGGATCCTTATCTTTACCCAAACCTAACTGCACGGCGGTGTAGCCGTCCTTCTCCTGGGTCTTGACCTGGGTCACGACGCAAGGGCCGGCCTGCAGCAAAGTGACCGGAACGACGGTACCGTCGGCCCGGAAGCGCTGCGACATCTCGATTTTCTTAGCGATGATGAATTTCATAGTTCCCTGATCGTCGGCCGCCGGCGCTGTTTGCCGCGGTATAAACGAAAAGCCAGAAGTTTTTCCATCTCCCGCGCGGTGCGGAAGGACGAACAAACTTCCAGCCTCTCGAAGACCGTTGGTCCATTCATCAAGCTCCACGGTGGATGGACTCGGCAACACAACCCCGTACGGGTCGGTTAAGGCTCTAAGTTTTCGCGTTAGCGATAAGGTTGTTAATCCTCCTGTGTCGTTCCGGGAGATGGCGGAGGTTTTGCCGGGGGCTTGCGCCCCCGGCATCTTTCTCCGTTTCTCCGATCCGACATGCGAATTTCTTCGTCCGTTTTTTGCTTATTGGATCCGATCCTACATCTTGATCTCCACGTCCACGCCGGCCGGAAGATTCAGATTCGTCAGAGCCTCGATGGTCTTCGGCGTCGGCTCGTAGATGTCGACCAGCCGCTTGTGAACCCTCATCTCGTACTGCTCGCGGGCGTCCTTGTGGACGAACGTGGAGCGGTTGACGGTGTACTTGGTCTTCTCCGTCGGCAACGGCACCGGGCCGCGGACGGAAGCTCCTGTGCGCTGCGCCGTCTCAATGATCGTCCGCGTGGACTGGTCGATGATCTTGTGATCATACGCCCGGATCTTGATGCGGATGCGCTGGCGAGTCTCCTCATCCTTCTTCGTTTTCTTCAGTTCGGTAGCCATTGCCTTGGGAATTAAGGTTAAAAGATCGTTGGATCAGGATTACTTGGTGATCTTCAGCACCGTGCCGGCGCCGACTGTCTTGCCGCCCTCGCGGATGGCGAAACGCATCTTCTCCTCGAGAGCGACCGGGGTGATGAGCTTGATCGACAGCGTGGCGGTGTCGCCAGGCATGACCATCTCCGTGCCCGGGGCCAATTCAACCTCGCCCGTGACATCGGTGGTGCGGATGTAGAACTGCGGCTTGTAGCCCTTGAAGAACGGCTTGTGGCGGCCGCCTTCCTCCTTGGTCAGAGCGTAAACCTGGCCCTGGAACTCGGTGTGAGGCGTGACGGAACCCGGCTTGACGAGGACCATGCCGCGCTCGACATCCTCTTTCTTGATGCCGCGGAGCAAGAGGCCGGCGTTGTCGCCAGCGCGACCCTCTTCCAGCTGCTTGTTGAACATTTCAATGCCGGTGACGACGGTCTTCTTGGTCTCGCCCAAGCCGACGATCTCGACCTCTTCATTGATATGGATGACGCCGCGATCGATGCGGCCGGTGACGACGGTGCCGCGGCCCTCGATGCTGAACACGTCCTCAATGGCCATCAGGAACGGCTTGTCGGTCTCGCGCTGCGGCTCCGGAATGTAGGTGTCCAAGGCCTCGATGAGATCGAGGATCGGCTTGGCTTCCGGACCGGTCGGGTTGGCGAGAGCTTTGGTGGCGGAACCGCGGATGATCGGGACTTCCTTGCCCGGGAATTCGTACTTAGTCAGCAGGTCGCGGACCTCTTCTTCGACGAGATCGATGAGTTCCGGATCCTCGACCTGATCAACCTTGTTCAGGAAAACGACCATGTACGGGACGCCGACCTGGTGGGCGAGCAGGATGTGCTCGCGAGTCTGCGGCATGGGGCCGTCAGCGGCGGA